>NZ_JBOHGB010000029.1:0-59987 GCF_050699935.1 Actinophytocola sp. | reverse complement strand
GCGATGGACAGGGCAGCGGCTTCGGTCGCAACACCCCCCGAGCCGCCGCTGAACGCTCCGACCAGCACGAACAGCGCGATGACGAGCGTCGGCGCGGCGCGCAGGGCCGTCACGACGATCGGGACCGGCGAGAAGGCGGAGGTCGACGCGAGTTTCGCGGCAGCGACCACGCCGGACGCGGCGAGGCGGACCGGTACGGGAACGGCAGGAGCTCTCGCGACAGGTCCGACAAGCGCGACCAGCGATCCACGGACCGCCGCGGTGCCCGTGGTGACTCTCGGGACTCGCGCGCGAACGCCGATCGCCGAGACTATCGAGCCGACGATCGCGGCCGACGCGACCGAGACAGCGCAAAGCACTTCGGCGATAGACACCGCGGCTCGAACCCGCGGGACCACCGAGGCGGCGGCTACCGCGACGGACGCGGCGACGCGGGTCGGCGGGACGAGCGAGGTAGCGGTGGCTATCGCGACTCGCGCGGCGACTCGGCCTGGAGGGACAGCCGAGGCGGGGGCGGCTATCGCGACTCGCGTGACAAGTCGGGCCAACGGGACTCTCGACGCGTAGGTGATCGTCGCGATTCGCGTGATGAGGCAGGTCAGCGGGACTACCGGGGCGGGAGCGGCTATCGCGACTCGCGTGGGCAGTCGGGCCAGCGGGGCTACCGAGGCGGTTACCGTGATTCGCGTGGCGACTCGGAGAAGCGCGACCACCGCGACCGCGACTCGCGCAGCGATCCCAAGCGGCGGGGCCGGGACGGTGACGGTTACCGCGAATCCCGGGACTACCAGGGTGGCCGCGGCTACCGCGACTCGCGCGGCGAGTCGGGCCAGCAGGGCTACCGCGGGGGCGACGAGCGGGCCCGTGGTCCGCGCGACGAGTCAGGCCGGCGGGATGACCGAGGCGGCGGCCGGTACCGCGATTCCCGTGACGACTCGGACCAGCGCGACCATCGGAGCCGCGACCAGCGCGGTCGTGGTACGCGGGACGACGCGGGTCGGCGCGAATACCGCGGTGCGCGTGGCTACCGCGACACCGGGCGGGACGACGCGGGTCGAGGCTTCCGCACCGACGCCGGCTCACGCGAGGACGCCGAGCGGCGTGGTTACCGCAAGGCGGGCGACCGGGACCGGCGACGCGACGAGTCTGACCGCCGAGCCGCGAGCGATCGCGCGGCATCGGGCCGCAAGCATCCGAAGGACCGCGGTCACGCCCGCGAGTCCGGTGGCGAGTTCCGAGAAGTCACAAGAACGACCGACCACGCCGAGGAGTTGCCGAGCACCCAGCCGACCGCTGACCTCGAGCCGGTCGAACCCCACGAGGCCCACGTTCCC
The DNA here is from genome assembly GCF_050699935.1 of Actinophytocola sp. NCBI lineage: Bacteria > Bacillati > Actinomycetota > Actinomycetes > Pseudonocardiales > Pseudonocardiaceae > Actinophytocola > Actinophytocola sp. The sequence continues at coordinate 58,653 of NZ_JBOHGB010000029.1, read as the reverse complement.
GCGACCGACCAGCCGACCGACGAACCGGCGCCGGAGGAGGGTGTCGCTGCTGAGTCCGGGGCCGGGCAGGACGAGCCCCTGGCCGAGCGGGTCGTCGAGGAGCCGGTGCGCGGTCGAGTGGCTGAGTCCGTGCCGGGGCAGGGCATCGCCGGCGAGTCCGAGGTCGGGCAGGCAGAGCCCGTGGCCAGCCAGCCAGCCGAGGAGCCGACGCCCGATCGAGTGGCTGAGTCCGTGCCGGGGCAGGGCATCGCCGGCGAGTCCGAGGTCGGGCAGGCAGAGCCCGTGGCCAGCCAGCCAGCCGAGGAGCCGACGCCCGATCGAGTGGCTGAGTCCGTGCCGGAGGAGGGTGTTGCCGGCGAGTCCGAGGTCGGGCAGGCAGAGCCCGTGGCCGGCCAGCCAGCCGAGGAGCCTGCGCCCGATCGAGCGGCTGAGTACCCGGTCGGCCAGCCAGGTGTGTCGGCTACCGAGTCCGTGACTGGCGAGCACGTCGCCAGCGAGCCGGATCGCCGGACGCCGGGCAGCGAACCCGAGCTCCCCGATGACATCCAGTACTCCGACCTCGATCCCGAGGCTCGCCGGGAGCTGCGCAGCCTCACCAAGTCCGTCGCCGAACTCGTCGGTAGGCACCTTGTCGCGGCGGGGCGGCTCATCGACGACGACCCCGAGCTCGCCCTTCAGCACGCCCGTTTCGCCCGCTCGCGTGCCGCCCGGGTCGCACTCGTGAGGGAGGCGGCCGGGCTGACGGCCTACCACGCCGGCGAGTTCGCCGAGGCCCTCGGCGAGCTGCGGGCGGTCCGGCGGATGAGCGGCGGGCAGGTCCACCTCCCCGTCATGGCCGACTGCGAGCGCGCCCTCGGCCGGCCGGAGCGCGCGCTCGAGCTCGCGGCGGAGGCCGAGGACCTGCCCAAGGACGTCGGCGTCGAGCTCAAGATCGTCGCGGCCGGGGCGCGGCGGGACCTGGGCCAGCTCGACGCCGCGGTCGTCGCGCTGCAGGGGCCCGACCTGGATCCCGCGATCCGCGAGCCGTGGAGCCCCCGGCTGTTCTACGCCTACGCCGACAACCTCGAGGCCGCCGGCCGCACCGAGGACGCCATCCGCTGGTTCCTCAACGCCGCCGAGGCCGACCTCGACGAGGAGACCGACGCCGCCGAGCGCGCGTTCGCCCTGCGAGAAGCCGAATGAGCCTCCTCGACCACTACGACGCCCTCCTCTTCGACCTCGACGGCACCGTCTACCGCGGCGACGCCGCGATCGACGGCGCGGCCGAGGCGGTCGATGCCACCCACCGCCGAGGGGTCGGCGTCCGGTTCGTCACCAACAACGCCTCCCGCGGACCCGACGAGGTCGCCGGGCACCTCTCCGGCATCGGCATCCCCGCCACACCGGACGAGGTCAGCACCAGCGCGCAGGCCGCCGCGAAGCTCCTCGCCGGGAAGACCTCCGGCACGGTCCTGGTCGTCGGCTCCCCGGCCCTCGAGCGCGAGGTCGCGCTCGCCGGCCTGACCCCGACGCGCACGGCCGACGACGTCGCGGCCGTCGTGCAGGGCCTGTCCAAGGAGCTCACCTGGGGCGACCTCGCCGAGGCGACCGTGGCGCTCAACGCCGGCGCGCTCTGGGTCGCCTGCAACATCGACCCCACGCTGCCCACCGAGCGCGGCATGCTGCCCGGCAACGGGTCCTTCGTCGCAGCCCTGAGAACCGCCACCGGGCGCGAGCCGATCGTGGCCGGCAAGCCCGCCACCCCGCTGATGGACGAGGCAGTCCGCGCCGCGAACGCCGACCATGCGCTGGCGATCGGCGACCGGCTCGACACCGACATCGCGGGCGCCGCGGCGGTCGGGCTCGACTCACTACTCGTCCTGTCCGGCGTCACCACCCCGGCCGAGCTCCTCGCGAGCGACCTCAAACCGACCTACCTCGCCGCCGACGTCCACGCGGTCACCGAGGAACCCGGCCGGCTGGCGATCGGGGAGAAGCCCGGCTGGAAGATCGACGACGGTGTGGTCGGCGGCGACGGCGACCCACTCGACCTGCTCCGCGCGCTCTGCGCCGCGCCGGCGTCATCTCTGCGGGCGGGCGACGGCAACGCGGCGGCGGCGCTTCACCACCTCGGCCTCCCGTATGAGCTAGCGTGACGGAGTGCAGTTGGACGGCATGACATCCCAGGATTCGGCGGCCGCCATCGACACCGCGGTGGCCGGCACCGGCGCCTTCGACGAGGTCCCGCTCGCCGAGCACGTCGCCCGGTTCGACGCGGTCCACGTCGCGCTCAACGACGCGTTGTCGCGCATCGACACGGACTGACCGTATGCCCCGCCGGACGCGGCTGGACGCGGAGCTTGTTCGCCGTGGCCTCGCCCGATCTCGCGAGCACGCCTCGCAGCTCATCGCCGACGGCCGGGTGACCGTGCGCGGCACCGTCGCCGGCAAGCCCGCGACCGCCGTCGAGACCGACGCGCCGGTCGTCGTCCGCGACCAGCAGGGCGACGACTGGGCCTCGCGCGGCGCGCACAAGCTGATCGGCGCACTCGACACGTTCGGCATCGACGTCACGGGCCGGCGGGTGCTCGACGCCGGCGCGTCCACCGGGGGCTTCACCGACGTCCTGCTGCGCCGCGACGCCCGCGAGGTCGTCGCCGCCGATGTGGGGCGCGGGCTGCTGGTCTGGCGGCTGCAGGCCGACGACCGCGTCGTCGTGCTCGACCGGACCAACGTCCGCACGCTCACCCCCGAGCAGACCCGGGGCCCGGTCGACCTCGTCGTCGCCGACCTGTCGTTCATCTCGCTACGCCTCGTGCTGCCGGCGCTGCTCGCGTGCGCGACGCAGGACGCCGACCTGCTGCCGATGGTCAAGCCGCAGTTCGAGGTCGGCAAGCAGCGGCTCGGCTCGGGCGGTGTGGTCCGCGACCCTGAACTGCGCGCCGATGCCGTACGTACTGTCATCACGGAGGCCGAGACGCTCGGCCTGCGTGTGCACGGCGTTACCGCGAGCCCGCTTCCCGGCCCGTCCGGGAATGTCGAATACTTCGTGTGGTTGCGTCGCGGCGAAACGGACGCCGACGCGGACGCACTCGTCGAGACCGCCGTTCGGGAGGGGCCGCAATGACCGGGCGCGAGGTGCTCCTCGTCGTGCACACCGGCCGGGCCGACACGCGGCACACCGCGGAGAAGGTCGCCGGCTGGTTCGCCGCCGCGGACGTCGAGCTGCGGGTGCTCGCCGAGGAGGCGCCGCACCTGGACCCGGCCTGCTACCAGAACGTCGTGGACAGCGGGCCCGAGGCGGCGGACGGCACCGAGCTCGTGTTCGTGCTCGGCGGCGACGGCACGTTGCTGCGCGCCGCCGAGCTGGCCCGGCCGGCGGGCGTGCCGGTGCTCGCGGTGAACATGGGCCGGGTCGGGTTCCTGGCCGAGGCCGACTCGAACATCCTCGAGCAGGCGGTCGCGCAGGTCATCGCGCAGAAGTACGAGGTCGACGACCGGATGACAGTCGACGTCACGGCGTTGCTCGGCGGCCGGCGGCTCGCGCACACCTGGGCGCTCAACGAGGCCATCGTGGAGAAGAGCAGCCGGGAGCGCATCCTGGACGTGCGGATCGAGGTCGATGGCCGGCCGGTGTCCGCGTTCGGCTGCGACGGCGTGCTGTGCGCGACGCCGACCGGCTCGACGGCCTACGCGTTCTCCGCGGGCGGGCCGGTGGTGTGGCCCGACGTGCAGGCGCTGCTGGTGGTGCCGAGCAACGCGCATGCCATGTTCTCCCGGCCGCTCGTGGTGTCGCCGGACTCGGTCGTCGCGGTCGAGGTCGACCCGGACGGGCATCCTGCGGTGCTGTGCTGCGATGGCCGGCGGACGTTCGTGCTGCCCCCGGGCGCGCGGGTCGAGGTGGTCGGCGGGGCGAAGCCGACCCGGCTCGTGCGGCTGCGGGAGGAGCCGTTCACCGACCGGCTGGTGCACAAGTTCGAACTGCCGGTGCAGGGCTGGCGCAGCCGCTGAGCGATCTCTCAGCCAATCGAACACACGGTCACCAGATCCCGGATTTCGTCGGTGTGAGCCGATACAGTGCGCGCTGTGTTGGCCGAAATGCGCATCGAGGGCCTCGGCGTGATCGACGAGGCCACCCTCGAACTTGATCCGGGACTCACTGTCGTCACCGGCGAGACCGGTGCGGGCAAGACCATGGTCGTCACCGGTCTGCACCTGTTGTCGGGAGGGCGGGCGGAGGCGTCCCGGGTGCGCAGCGGCGCGCAGAGAGCGGCGGTCGAGGGCAGGTTCGACGCGCCGCCGGGCAGCTCCGCGGCCAAGGTCGCGGCCGACGCGGGTGCCGAGCCGGACGAGGACGGCGCGCTCATCGCGCTGCGCACGGTCAATACGGACGGGCGGTCCCGCGCGCACCTGGGCGGCCGGTCGGTGCCGGTCGGTGTGCTCTCGGAACTGTCCGAGCAGCTCATCGCCGTGCACGGGCAGAACGACCAGCTGCGGCTGCTGCGGCCCGTCGAGCAGCGGGCCGTGCTCGACCGGTTCGCCGGCGAGGAGTTGCTGAACGCGCTGTCGGAGTACCGGCGGCTGCGCGAGGAGTGGCACGCGGTGAGCACCGAGCTGGTCGAGCGGACCGCGCGGTCGCGGGAGATGGCCCGGGAGGCCGACCTCTTACGGCACGGCCTCGCGGAGATCGAGGCCGTCGCCCCGCAGCCGGGCGAGGACGACGAGCTGGTGGCCAGGGCCCGCCGGCTGGCGGACGCGGACCAGCTCCGGGAGGCGGCGTCCGGCGCGGCCTTCGCGGTCAGCGGCTCACCCGAGGGCGATCCGGACGCGCCGGGCGCGCTCGGCATGATCGCCGACGCTCGGCACCGGCTGGAGTCGTCGGAGGACCCGCGGCTGCGGGAGCTGGCGCCGCGGCTGGCCGAGTCGGAGGCGTTGCTGTCCGATGTGGGCACTGAGCTCGGTGGCTATGTGGAGTCGCTGGACGCCGACCCGGCCGAGCTGGAGAAGGTGCTGGCGCGGCAGGCCGAGCTCAAGGGTCTGACCAGGAAGTACGCCGCCGATGTCGACGGGGTGCTGGCGTGGGCGCGGGAGGCCGAGGAGCGGCTGACGGGGCTCGACACGTCCGAGGAGGCGCTGGCCGAGCTGGACCGCCGGCGCGGTGAGCTCGCCGGGCAGCTGGCCGAGCGGGCGCAGGTGCTGACGTCGCTGCGGGTGCGGGCGGCCGACCGGTTCGCCAAGGCGGTCACGGGCGAGCTCGGCGGCCTCGCGATGGGGCAGGCGAATGTCGAGCTCGTGGTGAGCACGCGCTGGTCCGAGCCGGGCGACCCGCACGCGTTGCGGGTGGCCGGCGGTGATGGGGGCGACGCGCACGCCCACGCGGGCCCGGACGGCATCGACGACGTCGAGCTGCGGATGTCGGCACACGACGGGGCGCAGCCGCTGCCGGTGCACAAGGCGGCCTCGGGCGGCGAGCTGTCCCGCGTGATGCTGGCGATCGAGGTCGTGCTCGCTCATTCCGACCCGGTGCCCACGCTGGTGTTCGACGAGGTCGACGCGGGCGTCGGCGGCCGGGCGGCGGTGGAGATCGGCCGCCGGCTGGCCAGGCTGGCGACGAGCCACCAGGTCATCGTGGTCACGCACCTGGCCCAGGTGGCCGCCTTCGCGGACCGGCACCTGGTGGTCGACAAGAGCGCGCGCGGCGGTGTCACCCGCAGCGACGTGCGCATGGTGGCGGACAAGGACCGGGTGGTGGAGCTGGCCCGGATGCTCGCGGGCATGGACTCCACGGAGACCGGGCGCGCGCACGCGGAGGAACTGCTCGGGGTCGCGGAGGCGGACAAGGCCGGGGGTGGGAAGCGGAAGCGGCGCTGACTCGGGGACGGATCGTGGCGCCGGCCGAGTCGGGCTGACGGCAGGGGACACGAGACGCGGTTGTCGCACGTCATCCACGGCGTGGCGAACGGACTATCGTCTGTCCATTTGTCACCATCAGTCCCATGAAGCTCACCGGCCTCCTGCCGCGTTCCAACCACGGCCGTCCTGGGATCACCGGCGTGGCCAGGGTCGACCGGCGCACCGGCGATCTCCTTCGCCGGGTCTCTGCCGGCGAGGTCGTCGTGCTCGATCAGGTCGACCTCGACCGGGCCACGGCCGACGCGCTCGTCGACGCCGAGGTGGCCGCGGTGGTCAACGCGGCTCCGTCGATCTCCGGCCGATTTCCCAACCTGGGCCCGGAGATCATCGTGGCCGCGGGGATCGTGCTGGTCGACGGCGTGGGACCGGAGGTGCTCCGCGCGGTCAAGGAGGGCAGCAGGCTCCGAGTCCACGAGGGTGGCGTCTTCGTCGGCGAGAAAGAGGTCGGCCGGGGCACCGAGCAGACCATCGAGTCCATCGCCGACCTCATGATCGAGGCGAAGGCCGGCATGTCCGCCCAACTCGAGGCCTTCTCCGCCAACACCATCGAGTTCCTGCGCCGCGAGCGCACGCTCATCCTCGACGGCGTCGGCGTCCCCGAGCTGCACGCGAACCTCCAGCACCGCCAGGTCCTCATCGTCGCCCCGGGCCACGGGCACGCGGAGGACCTGCGCAAGCTCAAGCAGTACATCGCCGAGCACCGGCCCGTGCTGGTCGGCGTGGACGCCGGGGCCGACACGCTGCACGACAGCGGGTACAAGCCGGACGTGATCGTCGGCGACCCCGACCGCCTGTCGACCGAGACGCTGCGCAGCGGCGCGGAGGTCGTCGTCCCCGCGCACATGGACGGGCACGCGCCCGGCCTCGAGCGCGTCCAGGACCTCGGCATCGGCGCGGTCACCTTCCCGGCCTCGGGCAACGCGGAGGACCTCGCGCTCCTGCTCGCGGACACGCACGGCGCGAGCCTCGTCGTCACGATCGGGTTCCAGGCCACGCTCAGCGAGTTCCTCGACCGCGGCCGCTCCGGCTCCAACCCGTCCACGTTCCTCACCCGGCTCAAGCTCGGCAGCAAGATCGTCGACGGCAAGGTCGTCGCTGCCCTGCACCGCAGCCGCGTCTCGCTCGGCGCGGTCGTGGTGCTCGTGCTCGCCGCGCTCGTCGCGGTGGCCGTCGCCTTAGCGGTATCGGGCGTGGGCGTTGCCTACGCCGGCTGGGCGGCCGACACCTGGAACAGCTTCGTCACCTGGATCGAGGGGCTCTTCTCGTGATCTCCCTGCGCTACCACGTCATCTCCATCGCCGCGGTCCTCCTCGCGCTCGCCGTCGGCGTGGTGCTCGGCTCGACCACCCTGTCCCGCTCGCTGCTGTCCGGGCTCACCAACGACAACGAGGAGCTCGTCGGCCAGGTCCACGACCTGGAGAACCAGCGCAACTCGCAGAACGCGCGGCTGGCCGACGCCGACAGCTTCGCCACCCAGGTCGGCCCGATGGCGGTCCGCGGCCAGCTCGACCAGCGCACCGTCGTCCTCGTCACCACCGCCGACGCCGACCCGGCCGACCGCGACGCGCTCAAGGCGCTGCTCACCGACGCCGGCGCGCGCGTCACCGGCGAGCTGCAGCTCACCGACGACTTCACCAACCCCGACAAGGCCAACCAGCTCAAGGACATCGTCACCCGGCTCCTGCCGGCCGGTGTGCAGCTGCCGACCGCGTCCGACCCCGGCACCCTCGCCGGCGGTCTGCTCGGCCCGCTGCTGTTGATCAGCAAGGACGACAACGAGCCGCAGGCGTCCCCGGACGAGACCGCCGCCGCGCTCTCCGGGCTCACCGAGGGCGGGTTCGTCAAGACCGGCCAGGACATTCAGCCGGCGCAGCTCGCGATCGTGCTGACCGGCGGCGCCGCGAAGGGCGACGGCGCCGGTGACCGCGCGGCCACCGTCGCCCGGTTCGCCACCCAGGTGGACCGGTCCGGGGCGGGCGCGGTGCTCGCCGGGACCGACGGCTCGGCGGACGGCACCGGCGCGGTCGGCGTCGTGCGCGCGGATACCGCCGCTACCTCGGTTCTGTCCACTGTGGACCACGTGAGCACGCCGGCGGGCCGGGTGGTGACCGTGCTCGCGCTGCACGAGCAGCTGGAGGGTGCGTCCGGTCGCTACGGCAGCGCCGGCAACGCGGAGGCTCCCGCGCCAGGCGCGCCGGCCGAATGAGTAGGCCAGGAAGGACGCCTTGCTGACGTTCAACGTCAGCAAGGCGTCCTTCCTGGCTAGAGAATCGCGGGGTAACGCAGCGTCACCTGAGTCAGGTGCGACCGCGTGTCGGGAGAGGATCGGCCGAGCAGGTGATACGGTGAAACCCCGTGGAGAGTCAGGCGGGTAGTCCCACTTCGAACGGTATCGCCAGCAACGGTCACGGACCGAAGGTCAGTCCACGGGGGGCGTCTCTGGTGCAACACTCACGCACGACCAAATATGTGTTCGTGACCGGTGGGGTTGCGTCGTCCCTCGGCAAAGGGCTTACCGCGTCCAGCCTCGGTCAGCTGCTCACGGCCCGCGGGCTGTGGGTCACGATGCAGAAGCTCGACCCGTACCTCAATGTGGACCCGGGCACGATGAACCCGTTCCAGCACGGCGAGGTGTTCGTCACCGAGGACGGCGCGGAGACCGACCTCGACGTCGGGCACTACGAGCGGTTCCTCGACCGCGACCTCGCCGGGCGGGCGAACGTCACCACCGGCCAGGTGTACTCCACGGTGATCGCCAAGGAGCGCCGCGGCGAGTATCTCGGCGACACCGTCCAGGTCATCCCGCACATCACCGACGAGATCAAGGCACGCATCCGAGGCATGGCCGAGCCGGGGGACGACCAGCTCGCGCCGGACGTCGTGATCACCGAGATCGGCGGCACCGTCGGTGACATCGAGTCGCTGCCCTTCCTCGAGGCCGCCCGCCAGGTGCGCCACGATGTCGGCCGGGACAACTGCTTCTTCCTGCATGTGTCGCTGGTGCCCTACCTCGCGCCGTCCGGGGAGCTCAAGACCAAGCCGACGCAGCACTCGGTGGCCGCGCTGCGCAACATCGGCATCCAGCCCGACGCCGTCGTGTGCCGGGCCGACCGCGAGATTCCGAGCGGGCTCAAGCGAAAGATCGCGCTGATGTGCGATGTGGACATCGACGCGGTGGTGGCCGCGCCCGACGCCCCGTCCATCTACGACATCCCGAAGGTGCTGCACAGCGAGGGCCTGGACGCCTACGTCGTGCGCCGGCTGGGGCTGCCGTTCCGGGACGTGGACTGGACCGTGTGGGGCGACCTGCTGTCGCGTGTGCACAGTCCCAAGGAGACGGTCCGAATCGGCGTCGTCGGAAAGTACGTCGACCTGCCCGACGCGTACCTGTCGGTCACGGAGGCGTTGCGGGCCGGCGGGTTCGCCCACCGGGCCAAGGTCGAGGTCGTCTGGGTCGCCTCGGACACCTGCGAGACGCCGGCCGGCGCCACCGCCCAGCTGTCCGGTTTGGACGGTGTGCTGATTCCCGGTGGGTTCGGGGTGCGCGGCATCGAGGGCAAGATCGGCGCGATCCACCACGCCCGCGTGCACGGTATTCCCGTGCTGGGCCTGTGCCTCGGCCTGCAGTGCATGGTCATCGAGACCGCGCGGAACCTGGCCGGCATCGCGGACGCGAACTCCTCGGAGTTCGACGAGACCACCAAGAACCCGGTGATCAGCACGATGGCCGACCAGCAGGACGTGGTCGCCGGTGAGCGCGACATGGGCGGCACGATGCGCCTGGGTGCCTATCCGGCGAGGCTCGTGGCGGGGTCGGTGGTGGCCACCGCGTACGGCACCCGTGAGGTGTCCGAGCGGCATCGGCACCGCTACGAGGTGAACAACGCCTACCGCACCAAGCTCGCCAAGGCGGGCGTCCGGTTCTCCGGCCTGTCGCCCGACGAGTACCTGGTCGAGTTCGTCGAGCTGCCGGCCGACGTGCACCCGTTCTTCGTCGGCACGCAGGCGCACCCCGAGCTGAAGAGCCGTCCGACCCGTCCGCACCCGCTGTTCACCGGGTTCGTGCAGGCGGCGCTGGCCTACCGGGCCGCCGAGCGGTTGCCCGTCGAGCTGCCGGAGCCACTGGGAGCGCGCTCTTGACCGAACCGGGGCGGCACAACTTCGAGGTTCTGTCCACAGAGGACGTATATGACGGTCGGATCATCGCGGTCCGGGTGGACGAGCTGGCGATGCCCGGTGGCGGCCGGGCCAAGCGCGAGGTCGTCGAGCACCTCGGCGCGGTCGCGATACTGGCGCTCGACGAGGACGACCACGTCATGCTGATCCACCAGTACCGCCACCCCATCGGCAGGCGGAACTGGGAGCTGCCCGCCGGCCTGCTCGACAGGGTGGGGGAGGACCCGGTCGAAACCGCCCGGCGCGAGCTGGTCGAGGAGGTCGGGCTGGCCGCGGCCGACTGGTCGGTGCTCGTGGACGTGGCCGCCTCGCCGGGGTTCACCGACGAGGTCGTGCGCGTGTACCTGGCCACCGACCTCGCGACGGTCGAGCGACAGGCGGAGGGTGAGGAGGAGGCGGACCTGGTGGCCCGCCGCTTCCCCCTCGACGAGGCGGTGCGCATGATCCTCGCGGGCGAGATCGTGAACGCCGCCGCGATCGGTGGCCTGCTCGCCGCCCACGCGATACGCACGCTCGGCGCCCCGGTCCGCGCGGCCGACGCCCCGTGGCGCGACCTGCCGACCCACTTACCCAGCCGCAGGCGGTGAGGCCAGGCCGGCCCGAGCTACCCGTGCCGGTGCGACGCCGACAGCTCCAGGGCGCGGTTGCTCTGGTGGCAACCGGGTGTTGTATCGAGCGACGGTAGCGGTCAAGGTGGGTGGCATTCACTTGCCTTGGAGGCCGCAATGACCGTGATATTGCCTCGCAGCTCACGGGATTCCCGCCCTTCCGCGGTGTTCGACTGGCCGGTCGAATTCGAGCGAATTCCGGATGAGGAGTGGGTCCGCCAACCGCTGGATCGGTTCGGGCTCAACTACGACAACGTCGGCCGGCACGGCTGGTACAAGAACCTGGAACCCACTGTCGCGCAGGCACTTTCCGCACTGGACGACGACAAGGTGCTCGTCGACTACTCGGCCGGCACCGGACTCCTGACGAAGCGCATCCTGGCGAACGTCAGCTATCCGGTGGGCATCCTCAACGTCGACGCCTCACCGAAGTTCCTGCGGGTGGCGGTCGAACACTTCCGCGACGACGAGCGGGTCGCCTTTCGGCTGCTGAGTTTCTCGAAAGTCGAGAAGCGACTCCGGCTGCTCGACGAGGTGGTCGAGCCGGCACTGCTCGACCGGGGGGTCGATGTCCTCACCTCCACCAACGCCATCCACCTCTACGGCGATCTCACCGCGACGCTGGAGTCGTGGTCCCGCGCCATGCGACCCGGCGGGATGGTGTTCGTCGGGTCGGCCAACATACGCAATCCCAATGGCCGCCCCGGTGACTGGATCATCGACGAGACGGTGGCCGCGGTCAACGAGATCGCCGCGACGCTGGTTCGCCGGGAGCCGGCGTTCGAGCGGTACCGCGACGTCCTCGACGACAGCGGGCGGATGGCCAAGCACACGAGGTTGCGGGAGAAGGTGTTCGTGCCCGTCCGGCCGCTCGAGCTCTACCTCGACGCGTTCGCCGACGCGGGATTCACCGTGCTGCACGTGTTCGACGAGACCATCTTCGCCAGGGTCGACGAGTGGTACCAGCTGCTGGGCAACTACCACGACGGGGTGCTCAGCTGGATCGGCGGCTCGCGACGGGTGGAGGGGCACGAGCCGACCGAGACCGCCGTGCGGGACCGGATGTTCCTGATCCGGTACAGCCTGGAGAAGCTGTTCGAGGCGCAGACCTCCTTCCCGTGCACGTGGACCTACCTCACCTGCCGGCGGTAGGTGAGGTAGGTCGGCGCCCCGGTCAGTCCGCGAGCTCGGACTCCGCAGCCTTGATCGCCGCGAACTCCTCCTCCGGCGCGTTGGCCACCAGGCGGTGGCGGCTGTAGAGGTAGAAGTAGAGGAGCGCGGCCACGAGGATGCCGGCGGTGATCGCCGCGGCCAGCTCGTCGACGAAGAACGTCGCGATCACCGCGGCCACCGCGAGCACGGCGGCGACGCCGGTGGTCACCACGCCGCCGGGCGTGCGGTACGGGCGCTCGAGCCCCGGCTCGCGGTAGCGCAGCACGATGTGCGACACGTTCAGCAGCACGTACGACACGGTCGCGCCGAACACCGCGATGTTGATCAGGAGCGCGCCGTCCATCGTGGCGGTCGCGAGGACGAAGCCGACGGTGCCGGGCACGATCAGCGCGAGGTACGGCGTCTTCCGCTTGCCGGTCATCGACAGCCACCGCGGCAGGTAGCCGGCCCGGGACAGGGCGAACAGCTGCCGCGAGTACGCGTAGATGATCGAGAAGAAGCTCGCGATCAGGCCGGCGAGACCGGCGTAGTTGACGAACTGGGCGAGGAAGTTGTCGCCGCCGTAGGCCGCGCGGATCGCCTCGGGCAGCGGGTTGTCCGAGCCCGAGATCGCGCTCGATCCCGCCGCTCCCGGCGCGATGACCAGCATCAACCCCGCGAAGACCAGCAGGATCGCCATCGCCGCGATGATGCCGCGCGGCAGGTTGCGGTGCGGTTCACCGGCCTCCTCGGCGGCCAGCGGCACGCCCTCGACGGCGAGGAAGAACCAGATGCCGTACACGAACGCCGCGAGCACGCCGGCGATGCCGAACGGCAGGAACGTCGAGCCGCCCGCCTCGGGAACGATGTCGAACAGCTTGTCCCCGTCGAACTTTCCGATCATTCCGACGGAGAACACGACGAGCGCGACGACCGCCACGATGGTGATCGCGAACATGACCCGCAGCGCCTCGCCGACGCCCCACAGGTGCAGGCCGATGAAGATCAGGTAGCAGACCAGGAACACCGGCCACCCGCTGGTGAGCCCGAACAGTCCGAGCGCCTCGACGTACCCGCCGATGAACACCGCGATGGCCGCCGGTGCGATCGCGTACTCGATGAGGATCGCGGTCCCGGTGGCGAACCCGCCGGTCGGGCCGAGGGCACGGCGGGCGAAGCCGTAGCCCGCGCCCGCGACCGGCATCGCCGACGCCATCTCGGCCAGGCCGAACACCATGCACGTGTACATCACGGCCATCAGCACGGTCGCGATCAGCAGCCCGCCCCAGCCGCCCTCGGCGAGGCCGAAGTTCCACCCGGCGAAGTCCCCGGAGATGACGTAGGCGACGCCGAGCCCGGCCAGCAGCACCCAGCCGGCGGCACCCCTGCGCAGCTGCCGGTGCTCGAGATAGCTCGCCTCGACAGTCTGGTACTCGACGCCCTCGGGCCCTCGTTGTGGTGTCGACATGAGATGCTCCCTGCGCGATGTCCAATGGGCCAGCATCAGTCCTTTGAGCTTGTCGCAGCGTGATCCTGATTGCCCAAGGTGTCAAGACCCGCTTTGCGTCGCCGGTAGCGTTTGACACCCTCTCGGGCGCACGTGTGGAATGGCGTCAATGGGTCAGCCCTGGTCCTTTGGAGGTCGGTCTCATGGGGCACCGCGACGGTCTGCTCACCCTCGAACGGCTGCGTGAGCTGGTGGACGAGGGCGCGGTCGACACCGTGCTCGTGGCGATGACCGACATGCAGGGCCGGCTGCAGGGCAAGCGGTGCGCCGCCGAGTACTTCCTGAACGAGGTCGTCCGGCACGCCACCGAGGCCTGCAACTACCTGCTCGCAGTCGACGTCGAGATGAACACCGTCGACGGGTACACCATGTCCTCCTGGGACCGGGGCTACGGCGACTTCGTGCTCCGGCCCGACATGTCGACGCTGCGCCTGGTGCCGTGGCACCCCGGAACCGCGCTGGTGCTCGCCGACATCGAGTGGGTGGAGGGCGGTCCGGTGCCGGCCTCGCCGCGCCAGGTGCTGCGCCGCCAGCTCGACCGGCTCGCCGAGCGAGACCTCACCGCGTACGTCGGCACCGAGCTCGAGTTCATCGTGTTCGACGACTCCTACGAGCAGGCGTGGGACAAGGCCTACCGAGACCTGGCCCCGGCCAACCAGTACAACGTGGACTACTCGATGCTCGGCACCGGCCGGCTCGAGCCGCTGCTGCGAGCCATCCGCAACGGCATGTCCGGTGCCGGCATGTACGTCGAGTCCGCGAAGGGCGAGTGCAACCCCGGCCAGCACGAGATCGCCTTCCGCTACGCCGACGCGATGTCCACATGTGACAACCACAGCGTCTACAAGACCGGTGCCAAGGAGATCGCCGCGCAGTACGGCAAGAGCCTGACGTTCATGGCGAAGTACAACGAGCGCGAGGGCAACTCGTGCCACGTCCACATCTCGCTTCGCGGCACCGACGGCTCGGCCGTGCTCGCCGGTGACGGGCCGCACGGGTTCTCTCCGCTGATGGAGCACTTCCTCGCCGGGCAGCAGGCGCTGCTGCGCGAGCTCACGTACTTCTTCGCGCCGAACATCAACTCCTACAAGCGGTTCGCGGCCGGCAGCTTCGCGCCGACCACGGTCGCATGGGGCATCGACAACCGCACCTGCTCGCTGCGCGTGGTCGGTCACGGCGACTCGCTGCGGGTGGAGAACCGGGTGCCGGGCGGCGACGTGAACCCCTACCTCGCGGTCGCGGCGCTGGTCGCGGCGGGTCTGCACGGCATCGAGAACGAGCTGCCGCTGGATCCGGAGCTGACCGGCAACGCCTACGCCGTCGACCGGCCGGAGGTGCCCAAGACGCTGCGCGCCGCCGCCGAGCGGCTCGCGGAGAGCAAGCACGCCCGCGCCGCGTTCGGCGACGAGGTCGTCGACCACTACCTGAACAACGCGCGTGTGGAGCTCGCCGCGTACGACGCGGTGGTCACCGACTGGGAGAAGTTCCGTGGCTTCGAGCGCCTTTAGCGCGGCGGCCAGCCCGCTGATCGGCATCAGCACCTACCTCGAGCGGAGCCGGTTCGGGGTGTGGGACGTGCCGGCCGCGCTGCTGCCGCGGGGGTACGTCGACGGGGTGGTGCACGCGGGCGGCACGCCGGTCCTGCTGCCGCCGGTCGGCGGGTGGGAGCCCGGCCATCTGTCCAATCTGGACGGTTTGGTCATCGCCGGTGGTGCGGACATCGATCCGGCGTGCTACGACGCCGACCGGGACCCGGCGACCGGCCCGGCCCGGCCCGACCGGGACGAGTCCGAGTGGGCGCTGATCAACCTGGCGTTCAAGCTCCGCATCCCGCTGCTCGGCGTGTGCCGGGGAATGCAGCTGCTGAACGTCGTGCTGGGCGGGACGCTGCACCAGCACGTGCCGGCCCGGACCGGCACCACCGACCACCAGCCGGAGCCGGGCACCTTCGGGCGGGTGCCGGTCACGGTCGAGCCGGGCAGCCGGCTCGCGGCGGCCGTCGGCGAGCGGGTCGACGTGTGGTGCCACCATCACCAGGCCGTCGACCGGCTCGGTGACGACCTGCGCGCGGTCGCGTGGTCGGCCGACGGGACGGTCGAGGGCGTGGAGCTGGCGGGGGAGGTCTTCGCGGTGGGGGTCCAGTGGCATCCGGAGGAGGACGGAGTCGACCGGCGCCTGTTCGAGGCGCTGGTGGGGGAGGCGAGATGACCGAGGTGATCAACCCGGCCACCGAGCAGGTGGTCGCCACCGTGCCGTCGGCCTCGGCGGTGCGGGCCGACACGGCGATCGAGCGGGCACACCGCGCGCTGCCGGAGTGGCGGGCGGTGGCGCCGGCCGACCGGGCCCGGCTGCTGCGCCGGTTCGCCGACGCCGTCGACTCCGATGTGGACAACCTGGCGACGCTGGAGGTGGCCAACTCCGGGCACACCATCGGCAACGCCCGCTGGGAGGCCGGCAACGTCCGCGACGTGCTGCACTACTACGCGGCGGCACCGGAACGGTTGTTCGGCAAGCAGATCCCGGTGCCCGGCGGCGTGAACATCACGTTCGCCGAGCCGCTCGGCGTGGTCGGCGTGATCGTGCCGTGGAACTTCCCGATGCCCATCGCCGGCTGGGGTTTCGCACCCGCGCTCGCCGCCGGCAACACCGTGGTGCTCAAGCCGGCCGAGCTGACCCCGATGACGGCGATCCGGCTCGGCGAGCTGGCCCGGTCGGCCGGCATCCCGGCCGACGTGTTCCAGGTGCTGCCCGGCAAGGGGTCGGTCGTGGGCCGGCGGTTCGTCGAGAACCCGTTGGTGCGCAAGGTGGTCTTCACCGGCTCTACCGAGGTCGGCCGGCAGGTCATGGCCGGCTGCGCGGCGCGGGTGAAGCGCGTGACGCTGGAGCTCGGCGGCAAGAACGCCAATGTCGTGTTCGCCGACGCCGACCTCGGGGCCGCGGCGGCCGCTGCGCCCTACGGGGTGTTCGACAACGCCGGGCAGGACTGCTGCGCGCGGTCGCGGATCCTGGTGCAGCGCAGCGTGTTCGACCGCTTCCTCGAGCTGCTGGAGCCCGCCGTGCACGGCGTCGTGGTCGGCGACCCGGGGGACGAGAAGACCGAGATGGGCCCGCTCATCTCCGCCGCGCACCGCGAGTCCGTCGCGTCCTATGTGGACGACACGGTGGACGTGGCGATCCGCGGCAGCGCGCCGTCCGGGCCGGGCTTCTGGTACCCGCCGACCGTGGTCCTGCCGCGCACGCCCGCGGACCGCGCGGTCGTCGAGGAGGTGTTCGGCCCGGTCGTCACCGTCCAGGCCTTCGACGACGAGGCCGACGCCGTGCGGATGGCGAACGACACCGAGTACGGGCTGTCCGGCTCGATCTGGACCCGGGACGTCGGCCGGGCGATGCGGGTCGCCCGCGGCGTCGAGGCCGGCAACCTGTCGGTGAACTCCCACTCGTCGGTGCGGTACTGGACGCCGTTCGGCGGCGTCAAGCAGTCGGGGCTCGGCCGTGAGCTGGGCCCGGACGCGCTGGACGCGTTCACCGAGACCAAGAACGTCTTCATCGCCACTGAGGGGGAGTAGTCGTGAAACGCCTGCAGGACCGGGTCGCCGTGGTGACCGGCGCGGCGAGTGGCATCGGGCTCGCCACCGCCCGCCGCTTCGCCGAGGAGGGCGCGTTCGTCGTCGCGGTCGACATCGACACCGAGGCGATCGAGAAGCTGGAGCGGGAGATCGGCGGCGACTCGATCACGTGCGACGTGACAGACGAGGCCGCCGTGGAATACCTGTTCGAGAAGGTGTCGATGGCGCACGGCAGCGTGGACGTCGCGTTCAACAACGCCGGCATCTCCCCGCCCGAGGACGACTCGATCCTCACCACGGGAGTCGACGTGTGGGACCGGGTACAGAAGGTCAACCTCACGTCGGTGTACCTGTGCTGCAAGTACGTGCTGCCGCACATGCGTCGGCAGGGTCGCGGGTCGATCATCAACACCGCGTCGTTCGTGGCCGTGATGGGCGCGGCCACCTCGCAGATCTCCTACTCGGCGTCCAAGGGCGGCGTGCTGGCGATGAGCCGCGAGCTGGGCGTGCAGTTCGCCCGCGAGGGGATCCGGGTGAACGCGCTGTGCCCCGGGCCGGTGAACACGCCGCTGCTGCGGGAGCTGTTCGCGGCCGACCCCGAGCGGGCACAGCGCCGGCTGGTGCACGTGCCGATGGGACGGTTCGCGGAGGCGTCGGAGATCGCGGCGGCGGTGGCGTTCCTCGCGAGCGACGACGCCTCGTTCATCACGGCGTCGTCGTTTCTCGTGGACGGTGGCATCTCCGGTGCTTACGTCACCCCGATCTAGTCCCGTGGCCACCACCGTGCGGTACGCGTCGGCCGCCGTGTTCCGTCCGGTCCGGACACGCAACGCGTTCGAGGAGACCGTCGAGCGGCTCCTGCAGGCGATCCGGCTCGGTGTGGCGGCGCCGGGGGAGCGGCTGCCCGCCGAGCGGGAGCTCGCGGCGCGGCTCGGGGTGAGCCGGGTGACCCTGCGCGAGGCGATCCGCGCGGTCGCGGACGCGGGCTACGTGGAGTCGCGCCGCGGCCGGTACGGCGGGACGTTCGTCGCCGAGACGCTGCCCTCCTCGCCACGATCCGACCCGGCTGACCCGTCGGAAGCGTCCGATGTGGACATGGAGGACGTGCTGACGCTACGCCGGGTGCTGGAGACCGGCGCCGCCGAGTCCGCCGCGGCACGCACGCTGACCCCGGCCGAGCGCCAGCACCTGATGGTGGCGCTCACCGAGGTCGACGCCGTCGGCACCGACTCCGCGGAGGAGTACCGGCGTCGCGACTCGCGCCTGCACCTGGCGGTCGCGGAGGTCACGGCGGCCCCGTCGCTGACGAGTGCGGTGGCCGACGTGCGGACCCGGGTGAACGAGCTGCTGAACGCGATCCCGTTGCTGTCGACCAACATCGAGCACTCGAACGTCCAGCACCGGGCCATCGTGGCCGCCATCCTGTCCGGCGACCCGGCGGCCGCACGCGCCGCCATGGACGAGCACCTCGAGGGCACGGCCGCCCTGCTACGCGCGTTCCTCTAGCACTAGTGCCTGAGCGGCCGCCCGTAGGCGTCCGTCCCGCCGCCGACGAGGATCACCACGCCGTCGACGATGCTCCAGATGATGCCGACCCCGCAGAAGACCATGCATAGCTGAGCCATCGCCATGCTGGTGTGCCCGGTGTAGAACCGGCCGGTGCCGAACGGCAGGATGATCTGCAGCACGCCGGCGAGGTACCGGTGGCGGTCGGAGGGCACGACCAGCTGGTTCGGGTTGGGCGGCGGGTACACCGGGACCGGGACGGGCTCGATCGGGCGTACGGGCGGCACCAGGAACGCCGGGTACGGGGCGGGCAGGTCGCGGAACAGCGGGCGCAGCTCGCCGCGGGTGGTGGCCTCGATGACCTTGTCGACCCGCTCCTCGTACACGTCGACCGGCAGCCGCCCGTCCGAGAAGTGGTCGCCCAGGATCTTGATGGCGTCCTCGCGCTCCTGCGTGCCGATGCGGAGTTCGTCCGACCCGATCGGTTCGCCCACGAACTCACGATACGGCAACCGCGCCACGCCAACGCCGGTTCCGCAAGCTCGCGCGGCAACCGGCATAAGCTGGGCCGCCTCCCAGGGAGGTGCCATGATCGAGCGTCCGGTCGCGCCGGCTCTCGCCGCCGCGGTCGCCGGCTACCTCGATCACCTCGCCGTCGAGCGCGGCACGTCCCGCAACACCCTCGACGGCTACGCCCGCGACTTGCGCCGCTACGCCGCGCATCTCACCTTCGCCGGGGTCGACGACCTGTCCGCGGTGACCGAGGTGCACGTGTCCACGTTCCTGGCGGTGCTGCGCGAGGGCGACGACGACCACCCGCCGCTCGCCGCGTCGTCGGCCGCCCGCGCGCTGGTCGCGGTGCGCGGGTTGCACAAGTTCGCCGTGCGCGAGGGACTCGTCGACCTCGACCCGGCCCGCGAGGTCCGCCCGCCGGCGGCGCCGCGCCGCCTGCCGAAGGCACTCCCGGTCGACGACGTGCTGCGGCTGCTCGACACTCCCGGGGTCGACGGCGCCGGTCCGCTGCGTGATCGCGCGCTGCTGGAGGTGCTGTACTCCACGGGCGCGCGCATCTCCGAGGCCGTCGGGCTCGACCTGGACGACATCGACGCCCACGAGCGCACCGTGCTGCTCGACGGCAAGGGCGGCAAGCAGCGTCTGGTGCCGATCGGCCGGCCCGCGCTCGACGCGCTCGACGCGTACCTGGTGCGCGCCCGCCCCGGCCTGGCGGCGCACGGCCGCGGCACGCCGGCGGTGTTCCTGAACGTGCGCGGGGGCCGGCTGTCCCGGCAGAGCGCGTGGCAGGTGCTCAAGGTGGCGGCGGAGCGCGCGGGCATCGCCGCGTCGGTCTCCCCGCACACCCTGCGCCACTCGTTCGCGACGCACCTGCTGGAGGGCGGGGCCGACGTCCGGGTCGTTCAGGAGCTGCTCGGCCACGCATCGGTGACCACGACGCAGATCTACACCCTGGTCACGGTCAACACCCTGCGCGAGGTCTACGCCACCGCCCACCCACGAGCCCGCGCCTGACCGGCCGGCCCCCTGGTCGGCCGCCAAGCCCTCGTGGGCTGGGGCCCCAAAACAACCCCCGCGCGCGCACGCGCGTGCGGAACGCAAGTACCGAAAGCCCCACCCTGTCCCGGGGGCCACCCTCACGTGCCAGCCTACCGGCGCACCCTGACAAACGGGGGTGGCGCGGGCTGGCTGTGGACAGGTGTGGCGGTTGTGGATGGACTCGCGCTAGTCCATCTGGAAGAGCGTCAGCTGGAGGCCGGCCGGCCCGCCCCGCCGGGCGTTGGTCGAACGGAACGGGGTCGGACGCGGGGCCGCGAGCAACTGGCCGCCGGCCGCCGCCAGTGCCGTGGTCGTCGCGTGCGCGTCGTCGACCTCGAAGGCGACGCGGATGTGGCCGGTCACGCGCCGGCCGACCTCGACCTCGTCGATGTCCTCGGCGGTCGACGGCTCGGCGAGCTCGAGGGCGGCCTGACCTGCGTCGAGGAGCACCACGCGGCCGCCCGGCGACTGGACGGCATCCCGTTCGTCGAACCCGAGGACGTCACGGTAGAAAATGCACGGCCTCGTCGTAGTCGGCGGCGTGACGACGAGGCGAAGCTGGCGGACAGGCACGGCTCTCAGGATAGGTCCGGACTCCATCGGCGAGCCTCTTTGCCGCCCGCACCAGGCGATCTCTAAGCTTCGGCCCACAGCGCGGACGACAAGGAGCTAGGTCCATATGTCGACATTTCATCCCTCGGAGCTCAGCATCGCGCCGCGGGCAGCCTCCGACGAGGACGAGGCGCTCGACGACAGCCCCAACGGTGCCGTCGGACCCACCGGACGCCCGAAGCGACACATCCCCGAGCCTCCGCTGCTCAACGGGCACGGCCCGGCGAAGGTGCTCGCGCTCTGCAACCAGAAGGGCGGCGTCGGCAAGACCACGTCGACGATAAACCTCGGCGCGGCGCTGACCGAGTTCGGCCGCCGCGTGCTGATCGTCGACTTCGACCCGCAGGGCGCGCTGTCGGTCGGCCTCGGCATCCCCGCGCACCAGCTCGAGCGCACGATCTACAACATCATCATCGAGCGGTCCGCGAGCGTCACCGACTCCGTGATCCGGACCGGCGTCGACAACATGGACCTGCTGCCGAGCAACATCGACCTGTCCGCGGCCGAGGTCCAGCTCGTCGCCGAGGTCGGCCGCGAGCATACGCTGGTTCGCGCGCTGCGCCCGGTCGTCGACCACTACGACTACATCCTGATCGACTGCCAGCCCTCGCTCGGCCTGCTCACGGTCAACGCGCTGGCGGCCGCCGACGGTGTGCTCATACCGCTGGAGTGCGAGTTCTTCAGCCTGCGCGGGGTGGCGCTGCTCATCGACACCATCGAGAAGGTGCGCGAGCGGCTGAACCCGAAGCTGGAGATCACCGGCATCCTCCCGACCATGTTCGACCCGCGCACGCTGCACTCGCGGGAGGTCATCGCGCGGGTCGTCGAGCGGTTCTCGGACACCGTGTTCGACACCGTGATCAACCGGACCGTCCGGTTCCCGGAGACCACGGTGGCCGGCGCGCCGATCACCGTGTGGGCGCCGCGCTCGGCCGGTGCCAAGGCCTACCGCCAGCTGGCCCGCGAAGTGATCTCCCGCGAAGTGGCGCACGCCCGGTGAACCGCCGGGCCTCGTTGCCGGGGGCGGCGGAACTGTTCAGATCCACCGGGCCGACCGAGGAAAGGTGGTTCGACCGAAGCCAGTCGGGGAGCCAGCACGCGGTGACCACACCAAGGCGCGGTACGCCGCGACAGAAGCACACGGCGAAGATCACTGTGTACGTGTCGGACGACGAGCTGCTCGCGCTCGAGCATGCCCGACTGATACTGCGCGGGACCCACGGGCTTGCCGTCGACCGCGGTCGGGTGGTGCGCGAGGCGGTCGCGGTGGTGCTCGCCGACCTGGAGGAACGCGGCGAGGACTCGGTGTTGGTGCGACGATTGCGTCATGACACCGGGAAGTAGTGCTTGTTGATCTCATCGGCCCCCGACGCCCCGGAGGAGCCGACACCGGCGCGGTTCACCGTTCGGCTGTCGAACTTCGAGGGTCCGTTCGACCTGTTGCTGCAGCTGATCTCCCAGCACGAGCTGGACGTCACCGAGGTCGCGTTGCACCAGGTCACAGACGACTTCATCGCCCACCTCCACCAGGCGGGCGACGACTGGAACCTGGACGAGACCACGGAGTTCCTGGTCGTCGCGGCGACCTTGCTCGACCTCAAGGCCGCGCGGCTGCTGCCCACCGGTGACGTCGAGGACGAGGACGACCTGGCGCTGCTCGAGGCGCGGGACCTGCTGTTCGCGCGGCTGTTGCAGTACCGGGCGTACAAGCAGGTGGCGGCGCTGTTCGCGGAGCTGGAGCAGGGCGCGCTGCGGCGGTACCCGAGGTCGGTGGCGCTGGAGGACCGCTACTCGTCGCTGCTGCCCGAGGTCATGCTCGGGGTGAGCGCCCAGCGCTTCGCGGAGATCGCCGCAGCCGTGTTTCGGCCGAAGCCCCCGCCGACGGTGTCCCTCGAGCACCTCCACAAGGGCAAGGTGTCGGTGCGCGAGCACGCGGCCGTGCTGCGGGGTCGGCTCGCGTCGGCCGGGCGGGCGTCGTTCGGTGAGCTGGTGGCGGACTGCGAGCACAGCATCGAGGTCGTGGCGCGGTTCCTCGCGCTGCTCGACTTGTACAAGGAAGACGTTGTCGTGTTCCAGCAGGACGAGGCGCTGGCGGAGCTGCACGTGCAGTGGATCGGTGGCAGCGTTGCGGACGCGGCGGCCGCCGCTCCGGACGGCGGCGAGGAGGAGGAGTACGGGTGAGTTCACCGCAGGACCCGCGGGGGGAGGAGCCCGAGGTGGAGCGGGTCGCGGACGCGGACCCGCCCACCGAGCTGGTTCCGGAGCCGGCGGATGGTCGAGCCGCGGACGATCATGTTGCGGATGATCTTGCCTGGGATGGTTCGTCGGATGGTCCGGTGACGGACTCGGTGGGCGAACCGGAGTCCGCGGGGCCGGAGCAGTTCCACGATGCGGATCCGCCCACTCGGCTCGTCGACGAGGCACCCACCGACGAAGCACCCGGCGATGAGGTGCCCAGCGACGTGGCGGCCGGCGATGAGGTGGCTATCGAGGAGGTGCCTGCCGACGATGCGTTCGGCGATGGGGTGCCCGGCGATGGGGTGCCCGGCGATGAGGCTGTCGGCGATGAGGCGCCTGCCGATGTGGCATTGACCGAGGAGGTGCCTGCCGACGATGCGTTCGGCGATGAGGCGGCCGGCGATGAGGTGCCCGGCGATGAGGCTGTCGGCGATGAGGCGCCTGCCGATGTGGCATTGACCGAGGAGGTGCCTGCCGACGATGCGCTCGCCGATGAGGCGGCCGGCGATGAGGCTGTCGGCGATGAGGCACCGACCGAGGAGGTGCCCGACGATGCGCCCGGCGACGAGGCTGCCGGCGATGAGGCGCCGAGCGACGAGGTGCCTAGCGATGGGGCGGCCGGCGAGGAGGTGCCCGGCGACGAGGGGCTCGGTGGGTCGGGCGCGGTCGAGGAGACCGCCGGCGAGGACGCCGAGACCGACGAGCTGCCCCACCTCGACGGCGACGAGCTCGAGAAGGTCCTCGAGGCGCTCCTCCTCGTCGTCGACTCGCCCGTCGAGGAGGACGTGCTCGCCACCGCCGTGGGTACCGACATCGCGCGGGTCCGCGAGGGGCTCAACCGGATGGCGAACCACCTCAGCGAGCATGACCGCGGCCTCGACCTGCGCCGCGTCGGTGGTGGCTGGCGGTTCTACACCCGCGACAAGTACGCCCCCTACGTGGAGAAGATGCTGCTCGACGGGCAACGCGCCAAGCTCACCCGCGCCGCCCTCGAGACGCTCGCCATCATCGCCTACCGGCAGCCCGTCACGCGGGCCCGCGTCGCGGCGGTCCGCGGCGTCAACTGCGACGGCGTCATCCGCACGTTGCTCGCACGCGGGCTGGTCGAGGAGACCGGTACCGATCTCGAGACCGGTGGTTACCTCTACCGCACCACCGAGCTGTTCCTCGAACGCCTCGGTCTGTCCTCTTTGGAGGATCTGCCGCCGATCGCGCCCCTGCTGCCGGAAGTGGACTCCATCGATGAGGTCTGACGAAGGGATCCGCCTCCAGAAAGTGCTCGCGCAGGCGGGCGTCGCGAGCCGCCGGGCCGCCGAGGAGCTGATCGCCGCCGGGCGGGTCAGCGTGAACGGCGAGGTGGTCAGCGAGTTCGGCCGCCGGGTCGACCCCGAGACCGCGGTGATCCACGTGGACGGGGTCCGCGTCGTGGTCCGGGCCGATCTCGCCTACCTCGCGTTCAACAAGCCACGCGGCGTGCACACCACGATGTCCGACGACCGCGGCCGCCCCTGCGTCGGCGACTACGTCCGCGACCGCAGGGAACGGCTGTTCCACGTCGGCCGCCTCGACGCCGACACCGAGGGTCTGCTGCTGCTCACCAACGACGGCGAGCTCGCGCACCGCCTCATGCACCCGTCCTACGTCGTCCTCAAGACCTACCTCGCGGAGGTCGGCGGGCCGGTCGCGCGCACGGTCGGCCGGCGGCTCCGCGAGGGCGTCGAGCTCGAGGACGGTCCCGTGCGTGTCGACGCCTTCCGCGTGGTCGACTCGGCCGGCGGCAAGGCGCTCGTCGAGGTCGTGCTGCACGAGGGCCGCAACCACATCGTGCGCCGGCTGCTCGCCGAGGTCGGCCACCCGGTCCGCAAGCTCGTTCGTACCCAGATCGCCGACGTTCGGCTCGGCAACCAGCGTCCGGGCACGCTGCGCCCGCTCACCCGCGCCGAGATCGGGTCCCTCTTCGCGGCCGTCGACCTGTGAGTTGGGTGCGGCCCATCGAGCGCGGCTTCGTGGTGCGCCACGAGGTACCCGGCCCCGACGTGGACGAGTTCGCCGAGCCGGACCGGATCGTCGAGGCGCTCCGCCGGGCCAACTCCCGCACGCTGCTCGCCGTCCAGCACCCGCACCGCACGCCCGCCGCGCGCGCTCGCGGGCTCGGCCTGCTCGACGCCCTGCCCGAGGCCCGCACCACGCTGGCCCTGCTCCTGCGCACGGACTACCGCGAGGTCACCGACCTCGTCGCGCCGTACGAAGTGGACGGTCCGGACGGGACAGCCCGCGGGCTGCTGTGTCTGGTGGACCCGGTCGCCGTGGACGCGGAGGGGCTCGGCCGGGTGCGGCACAGCGAGGAGGTCTACCCCGAGGTCGTCGCCGAGCGGGCGAAGGCGCTGACCGGCCTCGGCTACGCGACCAGTGCGGCGATGCTCGTACCGGTCGGCGAGCGGGACACGCTCACCGAGGCCGTCCGCCGCACGACCGGCGGCGCGTCGCCCGCGGTGTCTACTGTGGACTCAGCGGGCCGGCGGCACCGGCTGTGGCTGGTCGGGCCGGGCCCGGAACGTGCGCGGCTGCTGGCCGTGGCCGCCGAGAACCCGCTGATGGTGGCCGACGGCAACCACCGCGTCGCCGCCGCGGCCGAGGCCGGGCTGACCGGCATGTTGGCGCTCGTCACCGCCGGCCCTGCGCTGCGGATCGGCGCCTTCCACCGCGTGCTCGCCGGCACCGGCCTGACCGCCTCGGACCTCGAGAAGGCATGGCGTGCCGAGGGCCTTGGCGTCGTGCGCTCGGACCACGCCGACCCGCCGGACCAGCCCGGAACGGTCGTCGTGCGCTGTCCTCGAGCGACGCTCACGGTCGAGCTGCCGGGCGGCATGGACCACGCCGTGGTGGAGGAACGGCTGCTGCGCGCCGCGCTCGGCATCGACCCGGAGGGCCCGCACGTCCACGCGCTCGCCGCGGACCGTCCGCCACCGTCCACAGCGGATGCAGTGCTGCTGCTCGCGCCCGTTCCACTTGAGACGGTCCGCGCCGTACACGCCGCCGGGGAGCGCATGCCCCGCAAGAGCACCTACTTCACCCCGAAGCCCCGTTCCGGCCTGCTGCTCGCCGACCTGGGACGCGTCTGAGGAGGACCTAGGCGGTGGCCGGCCGTAGCCGTGGCGTCACCAGCCGGGCGATCGGTTCGACGACCCTGGCCGCCAGCGGGCCGGAGATCGCCATGACCAGCACATAGGCCGTCGTCAGCGCCGCCAGTCGCGGGTCGACCACACCCGCGGACACCGCGAGGCCGGCGATGACGATCGAGAACTCACCCCGTGCCACCAGGGCCGCCCCGGCCCGCGCCCGGCCCATTCGCCCGATGCCCTGGCGCTTCGCAGCCCACCAACCGGTGAAGAGCTTCGTCACGGTCGTGACGAGCGCGAGCAGAACGGCCGCGCCCAGCACCGGTGGAATGGTGGACGGCACGGTGTTGAGCCCGAACGCCACGAAGAACATCGCCGCGAACAGGTCCCGCAAAGGCTCCAGCAGCCGGGTGGCGTTCTCCGCCGTCGACCCCGAGATCGCGATGCCGAGCAGGAACGCGCCGACCGCGGCCGACACCTGCAGCTGCTGCGCGATGCCCGCGACCAGCAGCGCGGCACCCAGCACGCGCAGCAGGAACACCTCGGGGCTCTTGCTGTCCACGACGGCCGACACGTACCGGCCGAACCGCAGCGCGAGCAACAGCACCAGCGTGACGACGACGAGCGAGATGCCGGTCGCGGACAGCCCGCCGAGCAGCGTCGCGCCGGCCAGCACGGCGGTGAGGATCGGCAGGTAGACGGCCATCGCGAGATCCTCGAACACGAGGATCGAGAGGATCACCGGGGTCTCCCGGTTTCCCAGCCGGCCGAGGTCGCCGAGCACCTTTGCGACGATCCCCGACGACGAGATGTAGGTGACGCCGGCCATCGCGAGCGCACCGACCGGCCCCCAGCCGAGCAGCAGCGCGACCGCCACGCCGGGCGCCGCGTTCAGCACGAGGTCGACGAGCCCGGCGAGCCACGACCGGCGCAGACCCGTGACCAGCTCGGCCGCCGAGTACTCCAGACCGAGCAGCAGGAGCAGGAGCACGACCCCGATCTCGCCGGCGAGCTTGGTGAACTCCTCGACGCCGGAGAGCGGAACCAGGCCGCCGCTGCCGAAGGCGAGGCCACCGAGCAGGTAGAAGGGGATGGGGGAGATGCCGATCTTCCACGCCACCCGACCGAGCACGCCCAGCCCGAAGAAGATCGCGCCGAGCTCGATCAGCGCGAGTGCCGTGTCGTGCACGAACCCGCTACCCTCTGTCGAGGACGTCGGCGGCCTTGGCCAGCCCCTCGGAGGTACCCACGGTGATCAGTGCGTCACCGCCGCCGAGCACGAAGTCCGGCAGCGGCGAGGGATGCACGGTGCCCGCGCGCACGACAGCCACCACGGAGACCGCGGTACGGGTACGTAGCTGCGTGTCACCGAGCGTGCGGCCGTCGAAGGGCGAGCCGTGCAGCAGCGACAGCTGCTTGGTGTGCACGCCGGACAGCCCGTCGTTCTCCCGGCGCAGGTCGGCGACCAGCTGGGGCGCGCCGAGCAGCCCGGCGAGCGCGCTGGCCTCGTCGACGGACAGCGGGATCGACGCGGTGCACGCGTCCGGGTCGTCCTCCCGGGAGATGATCAGCTCGAAGCGACCGTCCCGGTAGGTGATGACCCCGATCCGCCGGCCGGTTCGGGACACGAAATCCTGTCGCGTGCCGATCCCCGGCAGCGGAGTCACCTCGACATTCACCACGTCAGGGTAACCACCGGAGGCCGAGCTTTCATCCCCGGGCGCGCGGTCATAACGTTGTCCTGATCTAGTTGCCGATCAAGGAGTCCTCCCATGGCCGGTCGCACCAAGTTCGTCCTCGACGAAGCCGACATGCCCACCCAGTGGTACAACGTGGTGGCCGACCTACCGGAGCCGCCGCCCCCGCCGCTGCACCCCGCGACAGGAGAGCCGGTCGGGCCAGACGACCTGGCGCCGCTGTTCCCGATGTCGCTGATCCAGCAGGAGGTCAGCGGCGAGCGGTACATCCCGATCCCGGACGAGGTCCAGGAGGTGTACCGGTTGTGGCGGCCGTCTCCGCTGTTCCGCGCGCACCGGCTGGAGAAGGCCCTCGCCACGCCGGCCCGGATCTACTACAAGTACGAGGGCGTGAGCCCCGTCGGCTCGCACAAGCCGAACACCGCGGTGCCGCAGGCGTTCTACAACGCGGCCGAGGGAGTCACCAAGCTGACGACCGAGACCGGCGCCGGGCAGTGGGGGAGCGCGCTGGCGTTCGCGTGCGCGCAGTTCGGCCTCGAGTGCGAGGTCTGGCAGGTGCGCGCGTCGTTCGACCAGAAGCCGTACCGCAAGATCATGATGGAGACGTTCGGCGCGACCGTCCACCCGAGCCCGTCGGACCTGACGAACTCCGGCCGCGCGGTGCTGGCGTCCCACCCGGACTCGACGGGCTCGCTCGGGATCGCGATCAGCGAGGCGGTCGAGATGGCCGCCGGAGACCCGAACGCCCGGTACGCGCTGGGCAGCGTGCTCAACCACGTGCTGATGCACCAGACGATCATCGGCGAGGAGGCGCTGCGCCAGTTCGCGGTCGCGGGGGACACGCCCGACGTGATCGTCGGTTGCACGGGTGGCGGGTCGAACTTCGGTGGGCTGGCGTTCCCGTTCCTGCGGGAGAAGCTCGCCGGCAAGATCGCGCCGGAGATCCGCGCTGTGGAGCCGGCCGCGTGCCCGTCACTGACGCGTGGCACGTACACGTACGACTTCGGTGACACGGCGGGCCTCACGCCGCTGCTGAAGATGCACACGCTGGGCCACGAGTTCATCCCGGACCCGATTCACGCGGGCGGGCTGCGGTACCACGGCATGTCGCCGCTGCTGTCGCACATCGTGGAGCTGG
Source organism: Actinophytocola sp. (assembly GCF_050699935.1). Taxonomy (NCBI): domain Bacteria; kingdom Bacillati; phylum Actinomycetota; class Actinomycetes; order Pseudonocardiales; family Pseudonocardiaceae; genus Actinophytocola; species Actinophytocola sp. The sequence continues at coordinate 29,891 of NZ_JBOHGB010000029.1, read as the reverse complement.
GCCTGGTGAACGCGGTGGCGGTCGGGCAGAACGAGTGCTTCGCGGCGGGCGTGCGGTTCGCGCGGGCGGAGGGCATCATCCCGGCGCCGGAGCCGACCCACGCGCTGGCCGAGTGCGTGCGGGAGGCGTTGAGCTGCAAGGAGACCGGCGAGGAGAAGGTCATCCTCATGGCGCTGTGCGGGCACGCGCACCTGGACCTGCCAGCGTACGCGAGCTACCTCGCCGGCGACATGGTGGACCGCGAGCTGACCGACGCCGAGCTGTCCGCCGCCCTGTCCACCATCCCAGCCCGCTGACCTGCCCACCCGCTGCCCCGGTTCGCCGCTCGGCGGCCGGGCTGTCCACAACCGAACCGGTTGTCCACAGCTCGCCGCCGAGCGACCGAATCCGTCGGTGCACGCGCCTAGGCTGGAACCAGGGGTCCCCCAGGCCGATGTGGACACCTGTGACCTGCGGCGTTCGCATTCGCACCCGCTCTGGCGACGGTCAGCTGTAGAGGTGGCGGGCGATGATCTCGCGTTGGATCTCGCTCGCCCCCTCGTAGATGCGCGGGGCGCGGACCTCGCGGTACAGGTGCTCCAGCAGGTGCCCGTGCTCCAGCGCCCGGGCGCCGTGCACCTGGATCGCCACGTCGACGGCGAGTTGGGCGGTCTCGGTGGCGAACAGCTTGGCCATCGCGGACAGGTGGCCGGTCCGGCCCCCGGCGTCGTACGCGGCGGCCGCGTCGTGGACCAGCAGGCGGGCGGCGTGCAGCCGGGTCGCGACGTCGGCGAGCTGATGGGACACCGCCTGGAACTCGCGCAGCGGCCGGCCGAACGCCCGCCGGTCGGCCGTGTACGCGACCGCCGCGTCCAGTGCCGCCTGCCCCATGCCCACCGCGAACGCGCCGACGCTCGGTCGGAACATGTCCAGTGTCCGCATCGCGACGCGCCAGCCGCCGTCGACCTCGCCGAGCACCGCCGCGGCCGGCACGTACACCTCGTCGAACGTGAGCCGGCCGATCGGGTGCGGCGACACCATCGTCTGCCGCGTGCCGCGCAGTCCCTCGGTGTCCCCGGGCACGGCGAACGCCGTGATGCCCCGCGAACCGGCGTCGCTGGTGCGGGCGAACACCGAGTACACCGCCGCGTCCGGCGCGTTCGAGATGAACGTCTTCTCACCGCTCAGCCGGAACGCGTCGCCGTCCCGCGTCGCCGCCAGCGTGAGCGAGGCCGCGTCCGACCCGGCGCCCGGCTCGGTCAGCGCGAAGCCGACCGCCACCTCGCCGGCCGCGATCCGCGGAATCCACGCCTCGACCGTCGCGGCGCTGCCGGCCAGCAGGATCGGGTACGCGCCCAGGCCCTGCAGCGCGAGGGCGGTCTCCGCCTCCGTGCAGTGCCGCGCCAGCCCCTCGCGGATCAGGCACAGCGCCGTCGCGGAGGTCGGCGCGTAACCCGTGTCGTCGCGGCGGAAGATGTCGCCGAGCAACCCCGCCTCGGCCAAGGCCTTCAGCAGCGCCGGGTTCACCCGGCCCGGCTCGCCCGCCGCGGCGACCGCCGGCAGCGACCGCGCGACCTCCTCGGCCCGCTCCAGCAACGTCACGGGATCACCGCCGTCCCGACCAGCTCGACCTTCGCCGCCTCGTCGAACAGCTCCGCCACGCCCAGCAGCGCGACCGCGGGGAAGTGGCGGCCGAAGTGCTTGCGCCACACCGTACCCAGCTCGCGCAGCGAGGAACGGTACTCCGGCACGGACGTCGTGTAGATGATCAGCGACACCAGGTGGTCGGGGGCGGCGCCGGCCGCGGTCAGGGCGGTGACCACGTTCCCGGCGGCCACGTCGAACTGCTCCACGAGCGTCGAGCCGACGATCGCGCCGTCCGGCCCCTGCGCGGTCTGCCCGCCCAGGTACACCGCGTGGCCCGGGCCGGCGACCACCGCGTGCGCGAACCCGACCGGCTCGGCCAGCCCGGGCGCGTAGACGACGCGGTTCACCGTCCGCTCCACTGTGGACGGCGGCCGGCGGCCCAGGCGGCGTAGAACTCCGCGTGGTCGTCGCTCTTCAACAGCAACGCCTGCGTCATCGCCTCCAGCTCGATCGCGCTGCCGAGGTCCATGTCCAGCTCCCGGGTCAGCAGCACCTTGGTGGTCGAGTAGGCGAACGCGGGCCCGTCCGCGAGCCGGCGCGCGAGCGCGGTGGTCGCGGCCGCCAGCTCCTCGTCCGGCACCACCGACGTGGCGAGCCCGATCCGGTCGGCCCGCGCCGAGTCGATCTTGTCGCCGAGGACGAGCAGCTCGGTGGCCCGGCCGAGCCCGACCAGCCGCGGCAGCAGGTACGCCGAACCCATGTCCGCGCCGGCCAGCCCCACCTTGGTGAACAGGAACGCGAACGACGCCGACGAGGCGAGCAGCCGGAAGTCCGACGCCAGCGCGATCACCGAGCCGGCACCGGCCGCGATCCCGTTGACCGACGCGATCACCGGCAGCGGGCACTCGCGCAGCGCCTTCACCACCGCGCCGGTCATCCGGGTGAACTCCAGCAGCTGCGCGGTCGACATCGTCCGCAGCTCGCCGATGATCTCCTCGACGTCTCCGCCGGAGCAGAACCCGCGACCCCGCCCGGCCAGCACCACCACCCGGACGTCGCCGCGATGCGGCAGCTCGGCCAGGATGTCGCGCAGGTCGGCGTAGACGTCGAAGGTGAGCGCGTTCAGCTTGTCCGGCCGGGAGAACGTCACCGTGGCCACGCCGTCGGCCAGCTCGAAGTCGAAGTGCTCCCACTTGTCCGTGAAGCCGGGCGACGCCCTGAACGGACTCACGACAGCCCCTCGCAGGCTCGGTGCTGCCGCTCGCGGCGACCCTGTGTTGATGATTCGCTCGCAAGCTCGCTCATGCCTGTATTCCTCCTCCATCAAGGACGATCGTCTGGCCGTTGATCGCGCCGGCCTCCGGTGCGGCGAGGAACGCCACCGCGAACGCGACCTCGTCGGGCTCCAGCAGCCGGCCCAGCGGCGAGAGCCCGGCGACCGCCGCCTCACTGTCCTGTTCGGACTTGCCGGTGACCCCGGCGATCCGCTGGATCGTGCGGGCGGTCATGTCTGTGCGCACGAACGTGGGGCAGACCGCGTTGGCGGTCACCCCGGTGCCGGCGACCTCGGCGGCCACCGTCCTCATCAGACCCACGGCCGCGTGCTTGGACGCGGTGTACCCGGCGGTGTAGGGCCGGCCCTCGTGCGCGGCGGTCGAGGCGACCGTGACGATGCGGCCGCGGTCGCGCCCGCGCATGCCCGCCAGCACCGCCCGGGTGCACAGGAAGGCCCCGGTGGCGTTGACCTCGAGCTGCGTCAGCCAGTCCGGCAGCGAGGTCCGGTGCACGGGCGCGCTCACCGACACCCCCGCGTTGTTGACGAGCACGTCGACCTCGAGCTGGCCGAGCACTTCGTGCACCGCGTCCTCGTCGGTCACGTCGAGGTCAGCGCGGCGCAGCGCCATGACCTTGTCACCGGCCTCCGCGAACCGCCGGCTGATCGCCGCGCCGATCCCCTTGGTGCCGCCCGTGACGACGACGAGCCGCTCGTTCATGGGCGCTCCCGCAGGGCGCGGCGATCGAGCTTGCCGTTGCTGGTGCGCGGCAGCTCGGTGACGAACACGACCTCGTGCGGCCGCTTGTGCCCGGACAGCCGCGTGCCGACGTAGTCCCGGAGCGTGTCGCCGACGACCTCGGCGCCCTCGCGCGGCACCACGTACGCGCGCGTGCGCACCAGCCCGTCCGCCTCGTGCCCGACCACACCGCACTCCAGGACGTCCGGGTGGCCGATCAGACAGTGCTCGATCTCGCTCGGCGCCACCCAGATCCCGCCGACCTTCAGCAGGTCGTCGGCGCGGCCGTGGTAGGTGAAGAACCCGTCGGCGTCGCGGGCGAACAGGTCTCCCGTGTGGACGGTGTCGCCGCGGAAGGTCGCCGCCGACTTCTCGGGGTCCTGGTGGTACTCCTTCGCGGTCGTGCCGCCGGTGACCTCCAGCGTGCCGACCTCGCCGTCGGGCAGCTCCTTGCCGTCCTCGTCGACCACCCGAGCGGCGTAGCCGGGGACCGCCTGCCCGCAGCTGCCGCGGCGGGCAGCGCCGGGTCTGTTCGAGATGTAGATGTGGTACGCCTCGGAGGAGCCGATGCCGTCCACGACCTCGACGCCGAACGCCGTGTCCCACTTGCGGTGCAGCTCCGCCGGCAGGGCCTCGCCGGCCGACGTGGTCAGTCTCAGACAGCTCAGGTCCTGGGTGGACGCGTCCGGGTGCGCGACCATCGCGCTCATCATCGTCGGCACGTTCACCAGGATCGTCGGCCGATGCCGGGCGATGACCTCGAAGATCCGGTCGGCGGTGGTGCGCTCGGCGAAGGCGACGCCGGCGCCGCCGACGCCGAACGGGTAGAGCGCGGCGAGATCACGGGCGTAGCCGAAGAACAGCTTCGGCACGGGCAGCACGACGTCGTCCGGCCCGATGTCGAGGACGCCGCGCGCGTAGGCGTGGTGGCTGAGCACGGGGCTCGCGGCGGTGTGCACGCACGCCTTGGGCTCGCCGGTGCTCCCGGTGGTGAACTTCCAGATCGCCACGTCGTCCTTCGTGGTCGGTGCGGCGGCGAGGGTGTCCGGCGCTCGCGCGGCGAGCGCGTTCAGGTCGTACTCGTGCGTGCGCGGCTCGAAGTCGCCGGCGACCAGGAGCCGGTGGCGGCCCCCGGACGCCTCGCGCATCCGCTCGAGCGTCACCGGGTCGACCACCACGACGTTCGCGCCGGTGTAGTCGAGGAAGTAGCGGTAGTCCTTGGCGGGCAGGAACGTGTACACCTCGGCCGTGACCGCGCCGATCTTCTGCGCCGCGTACCAGGTCGCGACGAACTCCACGCCGTCGGACAGCGCGATCAGCAGCCGGTCGCCGCGCCGGACCCCGAGGTCGAGGAGGACGTTGCCGATCCGGTTGACCTGGTTCGCCAGCTCGGCGTACGTGACGGCCGCGTCACCGGTGAGCAGCGCGGTGCGCTCGCCGCGGCCCTCCGCGAGGTTGCGGTCGACGAAGTAGTCGGCGACGTTGAGTCGCTCGGGCAGGTCCTCGTACCGCATCAGCCGCGCCCCACTTCCCTGATCAGCTCGACGAGCAGGTCGGTTAGCGTGTCGAATGTGGACATTCCCTCGGCGGCGGTCGCGCCGGCCGGGGTGCCGCAGTACGCGCGGTCCATACCCATCTCGACGAAGTCCTTGTGCCCGGCGGACATCGCCGTCGGCATGTCCACGTGCACCGCGGGCAGCTCGCGCAGCATCGCGGTGTCGACCAGCTCGGGTCGGTCCGCGAGCACGAGCGAGGTCTCGTACTGGCCGGCGTGGCAGGAGCCGGACCGGAACTCGTCGGTCAGCCGCGCGACGTTGGCCCGGCGCAGCAGGTCGAGGAAGGCGACGCCCGCCTCCTTCGTGGCCGCGCGCAGTGCCCCGACATGGGCCGGCTCGAAGTGGTTGTTGACCACCACGATCCGGCGAAGCCCCTGCCGCGCGAGGGATCCGCAGACGTCGAGGACGAGCGCGCGCAGGGTGTCGGGTCCGATCGAGACGCCGCCGGGGAAGGGGGCGCCGAAGTCGGTGACGCCGTAGTTCAGCGCGGGCAGGACGAGAACCCGGAGCTCGTCGTCGCCGGCCAGCCGCTCGGCCGCGCGGGCGCACATGCCAGCGGAGATGAGCCGGTCGGTGCCGAGGGGAGCGTGCGGTCCGTGCGGTTCGACCGCGCCCACCGGCAGCAGCAGCACGGGGGTGCGCGGCCCGGCCAGCAGCTCGGCGACCCGCGGCGAGGTGAGGTCGGCGAAGGCGGTCATGGGCGGCCTCCGGCCCCCGGAACCAAGCCTACCGGCGAGGACCGACAATCCCGGCCGCGGCGAGCCCCGCCTGTGGGCAACCCGCGTTCATGAGCCCCCCGCGCGCGGGGGCCCCCCGCTTTCCAGTCTAGTGGCGGGGTCTGACGTTTTCGGTCGTCGTGGCTCGGGGCTGTGGACAGGTTGGCGAAGGCGGTCACGGGGTCGCCTCCAACGGGGTCGGTGGTGGCTCGAAGAGGCACAGGTCCGCGCGGCCCGCGCCGACGATCGTGTTCACCTCGTCCGGGGTGGTCAGGTAGCCGCCGACCAGAGTGGGCACGCCGGCCTCGTTGCGCACCCGGTCCGACAGCGTCGTCAGGTAGCCACGGCGGTACTCCGGTCGCGAGCCCGCCGTGGAGTGCCCGGCGCGCACATGGATCAGGTCGGCGCCGTGCGCGGCCGCCGCGCGGGCGTGGGCGATGCCGTCCTCGACCGTCAGCCCGCCGCGCGCCCAGTCGGTCACCGCCAACCGCGTGAGGAGCAGGCGATCCGCCGGCCACGCCGCACGCACCGCGGCCAGCACCGACAGCGGGAACCGCAGCCGGTCCGCGCCGTACTCGTCGGTGCGCCGGTTCGACAGCGGTGACAGGAAGCTCGCCAGCAGGTACCCGTCCGCCAGGTCCAGCTCCAGCGCGTCGAACCCCGCCGCCAGCGCTCGCCCGGCCGAGGCCACGAAGTCCTCGCGCACCCGGTCCATGTCGGCCGCCGTCATCTCTCGCGGCACCGATCCGAACGGCGCGTACCGCACCGCGGACGCCGACAGCAGCGGCCACCCCTCCCGCAGCGGAACGTCCATACAGGACTCCCGGACCGCGCCGCGCCGGCCGGCGTGCCCGAGCCGCACGCCCACCAGCGCGCCCGCGTCGTGCACCTTGTCCACCACCGGTGCCCACGTGTCGTCCAGCACCGGGCAGGACGGCCTCGTCCGGCCGTCCGCCGACACCGCCACGAACCCGGTGAGCACGAGGCCCGCACCGGCGCGCGCCGCATCCGCCAGATCTCCGCCCGAGCGCACGATCCGGTTCCGCACGGTCAGGCCACCCACCCGTAGCGGCGCGAACACGGGCGGAGCCGCCACCGCGCCCGGAACCGACGAGGAACCCCGTGCCGTGGCGGCGAACCACGAGTCCAGCACCCGGATCAGGTGCGGGTCGCGCTGGGTCAGGTTCGCGTGGCTGATCCGCCCGCTGCGGGTCAGCAGGTTGAACGCGAACTGGATCGGCTCCAGGCTGGTGTAGTGGCCGACCCGGCCGAAGTAGGCGGCGCTGTCGCCCGCGGCCTGCTGGAACCGCTCGACGACCGGCTGGCGTTCCAGCTCGTAGTCCACCAACGCCTGCTCGACATGCTCCGGATGCCGCACGAAGCTGTTGGCCAGCGCGATCGCGTCCTCCATCGCGAGCTTCGTGCCCGAGCCGATGGAGAAGTGCGCGGTGTGCGCCGAGTCGCCGACCAGCACCACGTTACGGTCATGCCAGGAACTGTTGCGCACCAAGGGAAAGTCCAGCCAGACCGACTTGTTCGACAGCAGCCGGTGCCCGCCCAGCTCGTCGGCGAACAGCGCGGAGCAGAACGCGATGCTCTCCTGTTCCGACATCGTGTCCAGGCCGGCCCGCCGCCACACCGGCTCGGTCGTCTCCACGATGAACGTGCTGGTGTGCTCGTCGAACGGGTACGCGTGCACCTGGAACAGCCCGTGCTCGGTCTCCTTGAAGACGAACGTGAACGCGTCGAACACCAGGTCCGTGCCGAACCATACGTACTTGCAGCCCTGCGGCTCCACGGTCGTGCCGAAGGACCCCGCACGGCGCAGCGTGCTGTTCGCGCCGTCCGCCGCCACGACCAGGTCCGCGGAGTCCGGAGTGGACACATCGACGCCGAACTCCAGCGCGACACCGAGCGAACGGGCCCGGCGCTGCAGGATGTCCAGCAGGTGCGTGCGCTTGATCGCGGAGAACGTGTGGCCGGACGAGCGCAGCACCTGCCCGCGGTAGTGGATGTCGATCGAGGTCCACCGGGCGAACGAGTCCGTGATCTCCAGGTACGTCGCGTAGTCGGCGTCCCGCAGCGCGCCCAGCGTCTCCTCCGAGAACACCACGCCCCAGCCGAACGTCGCGTCCGGCGCGTTGCGCTCCAGCACGGTGATCTCGTGCGCCGGGTCCGCCTTCTTCAGCAGGATCGCCAGGTACAACCCCGCCGGTCCGGCACCCACCACGTTGACGCGCACTACGACAGCACCTCGGCCAGCCGGTCCAGGTCGTCGAGGTCGGCGACGGTGGGGTAGAGGATCAGCTCGTCGCAGCCCGCCGCCTCGTACCCGCGCACGAGGTCCTTCACCGCGCGCGCCGAGGTCAGGTTGCCGGCCGCGATCTTCTCCGCGAACGGCCCGGTGAACGCGTAGTAGTCACGCAGGTAGTCGTACCCGCGGTCCGGGTCGCCGAAGGCGAAGTAGCCCTGGCCCCACAGCGTCGGCTCGCCCGGCCGCTCCAGGTCCCGCCACGCGGCACGGGCCCGGGTCGCCGCCGAGCCGAACGCCCGCGGCGGGCCGCCGCCGTGCGCGTAGCCGTCGGCGTAGCGGGCCATTCGGGTGAACGCCGCCCCGCTCGACCCGCCGACGAGCAGCCGGATCGGCCGTGCGGGGCCGATCCCGGAGCCGTCGAGCCGCCCGCGCAGGAACGCCAGCTGCTCGGACAGCACCGCGCCGCGGGTACGCCGCGTCACGCCGGCCGCCTCGTAGTCGTCGTGCCGGGCGCCGACGCCGAGCCCGAGCGTGAACCGTCCGTCCGAGACGGCGTCGACGGACACCGCCTGCTTGGCGAGCATCGCCGGGCCGCGCAGCGGGCCGATCGCGATGTTGGTGGCCAGCCCGATCCGCGACGTGACCGCGGCGGCCGCGGACAGCGCGGCGAACGGCTCGATGCTGTCGTAGACCAGCCGGTCGAGCACGGCGGCGGTCGAGAACGGGCCCGCATCGGCCCGCCGCGCCCACTCCACGAGCAACGCACCCGTCGCGCCCGGGATCGTGTTGGGGAGCCCGATGCCGACCTTCACCGGCAAAACATTACGGTTGACCCCGATAAGGCGTCAACTATGCTCCCTGGGCATGACACGTGCACGAACTGCGTGTGTCCAAACCGCACCTAAGGGGACCGGGACGCAACCCAGCCACAAGTACGTGCCGAACTGAACGGGATCAACCAAAGGTGACCACAAGGGTTAATTCCGGGGAGGCGGGCGACGTGCTGCGCGGGTTCGAACCGGCCCCGCAGGATCTCGTGCTGAGCCTGCTCGGCGCCCATCTCGTGCCGCGCGACCGCGGCGAGGTGTGGTCGGGTGGACTGGTCCGGCTGCTCGGGGAGTTCGGCTTCTCCGCCGGCGCCGCACGGGTGGCGCTGAACCGTCTGGTCGGCCGCGAGCTGCTGTCCCGCAGCAAGGACGGCCGGCACGTGCACTACGCGCTCACGCCGCGCACGGTCGCGGTGCTCGCCGAGGGTGACCGCCGGATCTTCACGCTGGGCTCCTCGCCCCGCCACGAAGCCACCTGGACCGTCCTGTGGCACTCGATCCCGGAGGACCGCCGGCTCGCCCGTACCCGGCTGGTGCGCAGGCTGCGCTTCCTCGGCTTCGGCTCGGTGCAGGACGGCACCTGGCTCGCCCCGCGCGACCGGGAGTCCGAGGTCGCGAAGCTGCTCGACGAGCTGGACGTCGCGGCGCACGCGGGCGTCCTGCTCGGCCGGCCGGCGACCGCGGTGGACTTCGGGACGTTCGTCGCCCGCGTCTGGGACCTGGCCGAGCTCGCCGAGCGGTACCGCGCGTTCGTCGAGCACTTCCGCGGCCAGCGGGCCGGCGGGACTCTCGGCGACCGGGAGGCCCTGCTGCTGCGCACCCGCCTGGTGCACACGTTCCGCGAGTTCCCGTTCCACGACCCGGAGCTGCCCGAGGACCTCGTGCCCGCGCCCGCACACCGCGCCGAGGCCGTGCGGTTGTTCCACGATCTCTACCCCGCGCTGGGCCCGGCGGCGCAGCGCTACTTCGACGAGGTGACCGTGCCATGACCGACCAGCACCCGAGTGGACAGTCCGCGGCGCTGACGTACACGTCCTACCTCGCGCTGGACGAGGTCCTCGCCGCGCAGCGGCCGCGCTCCGACGAGCACGACGAGATGCTGTTCATCGTCATCCACCAGGTGTACGAGCTGTGGTTCAAGCAGCTGCTGCACGAGCTGGCCCACCTGCAGCACATGCTGGAGAAGGTCGACACCGCGCACTCGGTGCGCACGCTGCGCCGCGCGCTGACGATCCTCAAGGTCGTGGTCGCGCAGATCGACGTGCTGGAGACGATGACGCCGCGGCAGTTCACCAGCTTCCGCGCGCGGCTGGACGCCGCGAGCGGGTTCCAGTCCGCGCAGTTCCGCGAGCTCGAGGCCGTGCTCGGCCGCCGTGACGGGCGGATGCTGGAGCCTTACCCGCAGGGTCCGGCCCGGGACCGGATCGTCGCGGCGATGTCCCGGCGAACGGTGTTCGACTCGTTCCTGCACTACCTCGCGGGCAGCGGCTACGACATCCCGCTGCGCCACCTCAACCGCGACCTGCGCGAGCCGTGGAAAGCGGACGAGGACCTGCAACGGGTGCTGGTGCAGGTGTACGGCGACGACGCCGGACCGTCCACAGTGGCTGATCTACTCGTCGACCTCGACGAGGGCATGCAGGAGTGGCGCTACCGGCACGTGAAGATGGTGGAGCGCACCATCGGTGCGAAGGCCGGCACCGGCGGCTCACCCGGCGTCGCCTACCTGCGGAAGACCTTGTTCCATCCCACTTTCCCCGACCTGTGGGCCGTGCGGAGCCGGCTGTGACCACGCTCGGGGACCTGCGGCGCGCCCCCAACGCGCTCGCGAGCCACTACGGCCGGTTCGACGTCGCGAACCGGCTGCTGCTGACCGGGCACTCGCACCAGGCGTGGCCGGACGTGGCGCTGCACGGCCAGCTCGAGGCGTTCACCGACGCCGCCGCCGCCGTGGACGGCAAGTGGGAACGGGCCTTCGCGAAGGCCGAGCGGGTGCGCGAGGGTTTCCGCGCGCTGCTGGACGATCCCGGCGGGGACATCGCGCTCGCCGGCTCCACGCACGACCTCGTCGTCCGATTTCTGTCCAGTATGGACATTCGGCGGCGGCCCCGGCTGGTGACGACCGACGGCGAGTTCCACACGCTGCGCCGCCAGCTCGCCCGGCTGGCCGAGGAGGGCGTCGAGGTCGTCCGGGTGCCGGCCGCCCCGGTCGGCACGCTCGCCGAACGGCTCGCGGCCGCGCTCACCGGGCGGACGGCCGCCGTGCTGGTGTCCGCGGTGCTGTTCGAGACCTCGCGGATCGTGCCGCACCTGGGCTCGCTCGCCGAGGCGTGCGAGCGCGGGGGAGTGGAGCTGCTCGTGGACGCCTACCACGCGCTGGGCGTGGTGCCGATGTCCATACACGAGCAGGGTCTGGGCTCGGCATGGATCACCGGAGGCGGCTACAAGTACCTCCAGCTCGGGGAGGGCAACTGCTTCCTGCGGCTGCCTCCGCACGCGGCGTCCCTGCGGCCGGTGGTGACCGGTTGGTTCGCCGAGTTCGAGGACCTGGCGGCGGTCCCGTCCGGTCGCGTCGGCTACGCGCGCGGCGGCGACCGGTTCGCCGGCTCCACCTACGACCCGACGAGCCACTACCGCGCGGCCAGCGTGCTCGACTTCTTCGCCGAGCAGGACCTGACGCCGGCGTTCCTGCGTGCGGTGTCCCAGCACCAGACCGGGCTGCTGGCCGCACTGTTCGACGCGCTCGACGCGCCGCCCGAGCTGATCACGCGGGACCGGTCGGCGCCGCGCGGCGAGTACGGCGGGTTCCTGGCGCTGGAGTCACCGCGGGCCGGGGAGTTGCGCAAGGAGCTCGCCGAGCGTGGCGTACTCACGGACAGCCGGGGTAACTTTCTCCGATTCGGCCCCGCCCCGTACTTGTCCGACGAGCAGCTGGAGAAGGCAATCGCCACGCTCGGCGAGCTGTTCTAGTGCCGACTCAGTTGTCGAGCCAGCCGATGATCACCTTGTGCTGGATGGGCTTCGGCGCCGTCGAGCCGGAGTAGTTCTCCTCGACCTGGGCGATCTCCTCGGCGTTGGGCTGCGCGTTCGTGCAGTCCACGCCGCCGGTGCTGCCGGACATCAGGCTCTCGCACGGACCGGGCTTCACGTCCGGCAGACCGAGGCTGTGTCCGAGCTCGTGCGAGGCGATGCGGACCTGGTCGTAGCCCTCGACGACCGCCTGGCGGCCGTACCAGACGGTGGCGCTGCCGCCGGGGAACACCGGGCCGAGCGTCGCCTGCGGCCAGCCGTCGAAGGCCTCGACGGTGATGTCGGCGTGCTGACCGGGCTCGGCGCGCACGATCTCCACGTTCTCGACCGCGTCGTTCCAGATGGCGACGCCCTGGGCGACGACGTCCACGAACTCGCCGGCCTGGCTGTCGTCGTAGGTGATGGTGACGGCCGCCGCCTCCACGTCGGCGGTCGCGCTGGGTACGACGAACCCGCCGACCAGTGCGGTCGCGACAGCGAGCAGGCCGATGACTGTGCGTTTGAGCATCGTTACCTCCTGTCATCTGCCTTTCGGATGCTAGGTCGGCCCGTGCCGCGTGGGGACCCGCTGATGGTCGGGGACCTGGCCGTCACCAGTTGCCAGCTGCCGGTACTGATCGCCCGCGGCGGAGGGGCACCAGGCACAATGGGTAAGGGTCAGTCGGACCGGAGGAGGCAACCGCGGTGGTTGAGGGCGAGCTGCATGGCGTGATCGCGCTGGACGGCCCGTCGGGAACCGGAAAGTCCACGGTGGCGCGCCGGCTGGCGACGTTGCTGGGCGCCGGCTACCTCGACACCGGTGCGATGTACCGGACCGTGACGCTCGCGGCGCTGCGGGCCGGGGTGGACCCGTCCGACCACGACGCCGTGGCACGCATCGCGGAGCACGTCGCCCTGAGCATCACGACCGACCCGGTGCACCAGGAGGTGCTGCTGGGCGAGGAGAGCGTCGGCATCGAGATCCGCGGGCAGGCGGTCACGCTGGCCGTGTCGGCGGTGTCCGCGGTACCGCGGGTGCGCGAGCTGCTGAAGGTGCGGCAGCAGGAGCTCATCGCCGACGCGTGCGCATCGTACGGCGGGATCGTGGTCGAAGGCCGCGACATCGGCACGGTGATCGCGCCGAACGCTGCGCTGAAGGTCTTCCTCACGGCTTCGTCGGACGCCCGCGCGCGGCGGCGGACCACTCAGGACACGGCCGAGGGGCGCGAGTCGTCGCTCGACGCGACGAGGCAGGATGTGGACCGGCGCGACCGGCTGGACACGTCGCGGGCGGCGTCGCCCCTGCAGCCGGCCGGCGACGCGGTGTGGCTGGACACGACGAACCTGGACATCCAGGGCGTGCTGGACCGGATCCTGGAGTTGGTCGACGAGCGCGAGCTGCGTGGGGTGGCTGCCGGCCCTGGCAGGTGGTGACCCCCGGTGTTGCCCGACGGCGCCTGGCCGGGTCTGCACGACTTCGGCCGGTGGATCGCGCGGTGGCTGTACCGCCCGGTCTACCGTATCCGCGTTCACGGCCTGTCCCGGGTGCCGCCGGCCGGGCCGGTGGTGCTGGTCGCCAACCACAGCACGCTGATCGAGCCACCGGTGATCTTCGGCGCGCTGCCGCGCCGGTCGGTGTTCCTGGTGAAGAGCGAGCTGGTGACCGGCCCGCTCGGCTGGGGTCTGCGCCGGATCGGGCAGCTTCCGGTGCGCCGTGGCGAGGCCGACCGTGGGGCGCTCACGGCTGCAATCGGGGTCCTGCGCGCGGGCGGCCTGCTGGGCGTTTTCCCCGAGGGCACAAGGGGTTCCGGCGACGTCGAGCGGGCCGAGCAGGGCGCGGCGTGGCTCGTGCGGGCCACCGGCGCGGTGGTGCTGCCGGTGGCGACGCGCGGGACGCTGCGGCCGGCCGGAAGCGGTCGGCGCTTCCGGCCTAAGCTGGACGTCCTGGTCGGCGAGCCGTTCTCGCTGACCGTCCAACGAGGACGGTCCGGCCTGGGGGAGGCGACCGAGGAGATCCGCCGGCGCCTGGCCGACCTGGTGCACCAACTGGACGAGCAGCGCGCCGCCAGTATCTGATGAGGACTGCCTGACGAGGACTGTGATGACCGATCTGGATGGCACTTGGGCGTCGGAGTCCGAGTGGACGGCGGTGGACGAGGAGTTCGGCCACCCCGACGAGGACGGCGGCCAGCCGCCGCAGCCGGTGCTGGCCGTCGTCGGGCGGCCGAACGTGGGCAAGTCGACGCTGGTCAACCGCATCATCGGCCGGCGCGAGGCGGTCGTGCAGGACAGGCCGGGCGTGACGCGCGACCGCGTGGCCTACGACGCCCTGTGGAACGGGCGCAGGTTCACGGTCGTCGACACCGGTGGCTGGGACCCGAAGGCGGCGGGCCTGCAGGCGTCGGTCACCGAGCAAGCCGGGCTGGCGATGATGACGGCGGACGCGGTCCTGCTGGTCGTGGATGCGAGAGTCGGCGCGACCACGACGGACGAGGCCGCCGCGCGGGTGCTGCGCCGCTCGAAGAAGCCGGTCCTGCTGGCCGCCAACAAGGTCGACGACGACCGCCTGCTGGCCGACACGGCCGCGCTGTGGTCCCTGGGCCTGGGCGAGCCGCATCCGGTGTCGGCACTGCACGGCCGCAACTCCGGCGACCTGCTCGACGCCGTGCTGCATGCCCTGCCCACGACCCCGCGCGAGTCGTTCGGGGAGGCCCGGGGCCCCCGCCGGGTGGCGCTGGTCGGCAAGCCGAACGTGGGCAAGTCGTCCCTGCTCAACCGCCTGACCGGCGAGCAGCGAGCCGTCGTGGACCCGGTGGCAGGGACGACGGTCGACCCGGTCGACTCCCTGGTGGAGCTGGACGGCGAGACGTGGCGGTTCGTCGACACCGCGGGTCTGCGGAAGCGCGTGAAGACCGCGTCCGGGATGGAGTACTACGCCTCCCTGCGCACCCGCGCGGCGATCGAGGCCGCCGAGGTGGCGATCGTGCTGCTGGACGCGTCCGAGCCGATCACCGAGCAGGACCTGCGCGTGCTGACGATGGTGGTGGACGCCGGGCGGGCGTGTGTGCTGGCCCTGAACAAGTGGGACCTCGTCGACGAGGACCGCCGCCACCAGCTGATCCGAGAGCTGGAGCGGGGCCTGGTCCGCCTGCCGTGGGCCGAGCGTGTCAACGTGTCCGCGCTGACCGGCCGGTCCGTCCGCAAGCTGGCCCCCGCGCTGCGCACCGCGCTGGTGTCGTGGGACCAGCGGGTGCCCACGGGGCAGCTGAACGCGTGGCTGTCGGAGCTGATCGCGGCCACCCCGCCACCGGTGCGGAGCGGGAAGCAGCCGAAGGTCCTGTTCGCGACCCAGGCCCAGACCAGGCCACCCACGCTGGTCCTGTTCACGAGCGGCTTCCTCGAGGCGGGCTACCGCAGGTTCATCGAACGCCGCTTCCGAGAGAGGTTTGGCTTCACCGGCAGCCCGATCCGCATCTCGGTCCGCGTCCGCGAGAAGCGCCCGCGCAAGTCCTGACGGCGCTGGTGCGCTAGGCTATCCGGGCACCCGGCTTTGCGGGTGTGGCCGGGCTGTGGCGCAGTTTGGTAGCGCACTTGACTGGGGGTCAAGGGGTCGCAGGTTCGAATCCTGTCAGCCCGACCGAGAAGGGCCATCTGCGCAGGTAGATGGCCCTTTCTTCTTTGCTCCAGACAGGACCTCGCGGCGAGATCGACAAGCGGTTTCCCAACATGAGATCGGATCTTGTGGGCGAGAGGGCTGGTTCTGATGCCCTGTGCGCCAGCATGTTGTCGTTGCGGAGCTGGCATGACCTGGGCGGTTTGGGGCATAGGCGCTGTTGATCACGAGGTCGGCCAATTTGAGATGGGGGCATGCGGGCGACGGTTCACTTGCCTTCGGCCGGACGGAGGTAGCTGATTCGTGCAGGGTAGGCGACCTTCTCTTCGCGGACCGGACTTCGCGACAAGGTCGGGCGTGTCCCAACATGCGGTTTGATCTCCAGTTAGTTCTCGTCGCTTATGGGTCCGCCGTGGACTTGACGCATGCCGATATAGGCATATGGTGGCGGCCATGGCACGAGCAGCGACGACGTCGGATGCGTTCAACGCGATCGCCGAGCCGCAGCGCCGGGAGATCCTGGTGCTGCTGCGGGCGGGTGAGCGGCCGGTGACCGGGTTGGCCCGGGAGCTGGGGATGAGCCAGCCGCGGGCGTCCAAACACCTGCGGGTGCTCCGGGAGGTCGGGCTGGTGCGGGACCGCAAGGTAGGCAAGCAGCGCCTGTACGGCCTTGACGCCCGCGGGCTGCGGCCGGTCCACGAGTGGACCGGCGGATTCGAGCGGTTCTGGAACGAGAGCTTCGACCGGCTGGACGCATACGTGCAGGACCTGAAGCAGGCAAGGCAGGAGGAGTAGCTGATGAGCACGACGGGACGAGGAGCGCCGGCGCAGTCAGCGACGGCCGACCGCGAGATCGTCATCTCCCGGGTCATCGACGCCCCACGGGAGCTGGTGTTCGAGGCGTTCACCGAGGTCCGGCACCTGTCGCGGTGGTGGGGACCGGAGGGGTTCACCACCACCACGCGGGCGTTCGAGTTCCGCGTCGGCGGGGAGTGGGACTTCGTGATGCACGGACCGGACGGGACGGTCTACACCGAGTGGATCTCCTGGACCGAGATCGCCCCGCCGGAGCGGATCGCGCTGCTCCACGGTGAGTCCCGCGGCGACCCGAACGCCTTCGAGTCGGTCCTGACGTTCGAGCCCGACGGTGCGGCGACCCGGATCGAGATGCGCACGGTGTTCCCCACCAAGGAGCTGCGCGACGAGGCGGTCGAGAAGTACCGCGCGATCGAGGGCGGCCAGCAGACCCTGAGCAACCTGGCTGCCTACGTCACCGAGATCGTTCGGAAGGGAGCTGAGGGCTGATGGCCGGGAAGGTGTTCTTCAGCGTGTCGATGTCGCTGGACGGTTTCATCGCGCCCGAGTCCCTCGAGGACTTGATGGGGCAGCAGTGGATGGAACTGCAGCAGTGGATCTTCCCGCAGCGGTTCTTCCGGGAGAACCTGAAGCTCGGCGAGGGCGGCGAGGAAGGGCGCGACAACGACATCGCGCGGGAGACGTTCGAGCGCACCGGCGCGAGCGTGATGGGCAAGCGCATGTTCGACGCCGGCGAGCAGGCATGGCCGGAGGAGGCGCCGTTCCACACGCCGGTCTTCGTCGTGACGCACGAGAAGCGTGACCCCTGGAAGCGGCCGGGCGGGACCACCTTCCACTTCGTCAACGACGACATCGAGCCCGCGCTCGACCAGGCCCGCGAGGCCGCCGGCGACCGCGACGTCCGCATCGCAGGCGGCGGCGCGACGATCCTGGAGTACGTGAACGCCAGCCTGATCGACGAGTTCTCGATCGCGCTGTCACCCGTGCTGTTCGGCTCCGGAATCCGCCTGTTCGAGGGCGTGGACGCGCGCCGCGTGGCCCTGGAGCCGGTCCGCGCGGAGCCCTCCCCGAGGGTGACGCACCTGACCTACGCCGTCCGGGAGCGGTAGGCGCACGGCGGACGACACACGGCGGATGGCGGACGCGAAGGAACACCCACGCGGTTGGCACGCAGACGGTTCTCTTGCGGGGATGACCAGCCCACCTGCTGGATGGCCAGGAAGGAGCCGGGAGGATCCGGTGGCACCGGGCCGCTCGGCGCCCATGGGGGACGATTCGCCAGGTGAAATGGCCAGGAACGGGGCCCTGAATCGTGAGCCGAGTCAGGGATCAACTGACGAGGTGCGCACTAGTATCGGTGAGACACGGACGCGGATGAGGTTCGTCGACGTGTTCGTGCCGAAGGGAGCACTCACACGTAGGACCAGACCAGCCCGCTCGCCCGGCGGCTGACGATGCGCGGATTGCACGGTGGGCGGACGGTAGAACCGGCGCGGTCGACCTGGGAGCGCTGGAGTTCTCGAGAGCATCACCACCTCGTGCACGAACTGGACACCTGGGTCGCAAGCGGTCGACCGCTGGAGCCTGGTGAGCCGCCACGCCATGTCGCCCGCGTCTTCGTGCCGGTTCGTGGTGCAAGGAGTTGAGCGAGCACCTGATCGCGGACACCACCCGTGTGCTCGCCGAGGTCGACCCCGACCGGACCGGCTTGTACCGGCAGCCGCACGAAAAGGGGAACGTCCTCAGGGTACTGGATGGGCTTCAACAGCCGCTTGTTGAAATGGGGATCGCCGAACCGGTCACGTAGTTTAGGCGTGCTATGAGATACGAGACTTGAGGGTATCTACGGCGACTTGAAGTGGTATGCGTTCCTGTTCGATACGTCGATGTCCAGGGAATGCTGGATCGGCGAGACGGTTGTAGACTTCCTGTTCGTCCGGGGTGAGTTGTGGCAGAAGTTTGGGTTTTCCTAGTTTCAGCGGGTTGCCGTTCTGGTCGGTGTTGGTGCCGTAGCTTGCGTAGATGTCGTATGTGGTGGAGTCCATGAGGATGCTGGTGACGTTGAGGCCGTCTTCGCGCCAGCCGTTGAGGATTTCGTAGCCGTGCGCGTCGATGTCGCCCCAGTAGTAGAGGTTGGGAACGCTTGTCAGCCAGGGGAAGGCGGCTGCGGTTCTGCCGCCGAAACCGGCGCCTTCGACGGCGATGCCGCCTTTGATTGGTGGAAAGTGGATTGCGGTGTCCTTGTTCTCGGAGATGAGAATTACCGTGGGGTCGTATGGGGGAGTGAACGTGTCGCCGACGGTGGCGGAGTCGTGGTGGCGTGCTCCGGTGGCCAGGTACGTGGGGTCGAGGTAGGTGAAGTGGATGCGGGCGGGATGTCTGGGGAGCAGGTCGAGGCTGTCCCGTCCGGTGAGCATGAGGATGTGTGGCTGGTGGGTGTTGAGCCATTTCGCGTGCACGCCGGGGACGGGGACCTGGCGAGGTGTGTAGCCGGCGGCGTCATTGGTCCGGAACCATGCAGCGGCGGTGAGCAGTAGCGCGAAGTCGACGTCGAGGTAGTCGTCGGTTGCCCGGATCAGGCGTGCGAGGTCGAGGACTTGGGGGAAGCGGCTGCCGACCAGTTGGAGCCGCTCTCGGGCTCGCGTCAGCTGCGTAATCTCCCCACCGCCCGCCAAGGTCGCGGCGGCGTCGAGATCGGCGACTTCGACATGGGTCGGGATGTCCTGGGTGGTCGTGTAGACCCGTTTGGGTTGGGTGTGCAGCAGTACGGGGTGTGCTCGTGCCCAGTCGCGCCATTGCCGGATCAGTGGTTGGTAAGTCGTCCGCCACCCGGCCTCGAGTTCCGTCTTCGTGGTCGCGCCGAGAGGGAACTGGTGTGGCCACGATGTGGTGGCTCCGGTGAGGTCGCCAGCCCAGGTGCGGTTGAGTCGTCGTCGGATGTCGTTGAGGATGTCGGTGGGTGCCTTCATGCGGGCATCTCGGTGATGTCGGCTTGTGCTTCGGCTCGGCGCTTGGTTGGGGGCAGGGACTTCACGGATGAGTAGCCTTTGCTGCTCTTCGCCATGTACAGCACATGATCGGCGTGCGGTTCCAGCGCTGTGAACTGGCCGTAAGGGGCTCCGACGATGAGTTGGAACCCGAGTCCTTTCCATGCGTCGACGGCTCGGCCGGCGAACTCGCTGTCGGCTTTCACGAACCCTTCGTCGAGGAACACGGGCGCGAATCGTGGGCGTGCGTTGGCTTCGTCGCCCAGTTGGAAGCGAAGTGCGGCACCGACGATGAATGCGACAAGTTCTTGGGTTTCACCGCCTGACTTTCCGCCGAGCGCTGCGTATGTGGACCGTTCTCGGCCTTGGTCGTCGTAGGAGACGGCGGTGATCTCGACGTGCTTGCGTACGTCGAGGAAGTAGTCCCGGTTGTTCTTGCCGGTGGTGTCGTTGCGGATGTGCGCCATGAACTTGCGGAGTCGTTTGAACCAGTTCTGGATCTGGTCGTCGGTGAAGTCGTCGGTGTTGGCGCGAGACAGTTTGTTTAGCTCCTGTTTGAACTTCCGGATGTCCTCGCGGTTCAGCTCGCGCAGGTCGATCTTGAGGCGGTATCGGTGAGCGCCGAACGGGAGTTTGGCGAGGATCGCGTTGACGGGTTCGAGCCGGTTGCGGATGTCGTCGATCGCGAGGCTGAAGGCGCCCGCGAGTGGAACGAGGTCTTGTCCGGACCAGTCGGTGAGTCGTTTCGTCCATTCCTGGCGTCGCTCGTGTAGGCCGGTGGCGAGGATCTTGTCGAGGATGTTCCGGAACGACGGATAGTTCTCGACGGATTCTGACAGGTTCGGGTCTGGCCATCTGTCGAGGTACCGTTGGAACGCGGTTTCGAGCGACTTCCTCGCCTGATCGGCTTTCTCGCGGGCTCCCATGCCGAGTTCGGCGAGTCGGGACTTGAGGCGGCCGACCCCCGCCTTGAAATCGTCGCGATCTCCGAGGGTGGCGACCAGTGCGAACTCGGCGTCCAAGTAGGCTGTCTGTTTGTCGGTGAGTGTGACGACCTGCTCGCGGTCGATACGTTCGATCTCAGTGACGACGTGGTCCTTGCGGGTGATGATCTTGTCAAGTTCCACATCGAGCGTCTTGAGCTTCTCCTCTGCCGCGTAGATGTCGCTGCCGACATCCTTCAACTTCGTGTTGAGGTCGTTGAGTTCTTCCTGGAGTGCGCGGAGTGCGTCGTCTGAGGAGAGAATGCGGTTCTTCTGCTCCGTCAGGTCGTCGATCTTGGCCTGGACGCCGGCGGGATCGATGTTGTGCCACGTGGTCGTGAGGACGTGCTCGTGCGCGCTCTTGGTCGCGAGAAGCCCTCTCAACTCGCGATCGGCGGCCGTGCGCTGCTCGTCGAGGTTGGTCAGAATCGCCTCGAGTTCGTCGAGGCGGGTCTTGATCTCGGCAATGCGTTCTTCCTTCGAGAACCCGATGACGTACGGGGCGTTGATCTCGCCGTGCGCGCCGGACCGTCCCTGGCGCGTCTGGCCGTTGACGGTGACGCGTCGTCCTCCGCCGCCGAGTTGGTCAGCGGTATCGACGCACAACGCGTCGGTGTTGCTGGCGGTGATGCGGTCCTGGACCCAGGCGGTGAACGGGGTGTCCTTGTAGGCGAGTTTGCCGGACATATAGGTCGGGTTGAGGTTCTTGGGCTGGTACGTGGCGAGGTCGACGCCTTCGTAGTTGATGCGATGGGGAAGTTTGAGTGGGTCGATGACGCGGGAGACCCGGTCGAGTTCGTTCGCGTCGATGAGCAGCACGCGAGCGAGGCCGAAAAGGGTGGTCTCGATTGCTTTGCACCATTTCTTCTGGTCGGGGCGGACGTCAATGAGTTCGCCGATAAACGGGAGATTCTCAGGGGCGATCCCGGTCGCTTGAGTTATAATCATGCGGGATTTGTGGAGCCGCGGATCCATGCGTCCTTCGCGGTTCGACAACGACGCACGCTCCTTGACGAGATCGGTTTTATCCCGGTGAGGTTCGTAGGAGTCTTCGTTGAGCTTTCGCTGTCGCCCTGTGACTTCCTGTAGCGCCGACTCGAAACCGTCGACGAACACTTGGGCCTGCTGTCGGGCCGCGGTGAAGTCTTCCTCAGTGTCGACGCTCAGGTCGAGGCAGGCGGTCAACTCATCGAAGCTGGCCCGCTGGGTCGTGGCTGCTTCGAGTTCGAAGCCGAGTTGGGTGATGTCCGCGTCGATCCTCGCGAGGGTCGCGTGAGACTCATTCTTGCTGAGATCGGCATCAAGGACGGCCTTACGCGACTTCAGCCCGGCCTGCAACTCCTCAGCCTCGGCCTTGTCCTTCCTAGCCTTGGTGCGCTGCCCCTGATTCGTGATCTCGGCAGCCTCGAGCAGGGCGTCCTCGGTGTTGAGCTTCCACAGCTCGAACGGTGTGTCGCCGGTGCGGTGGATGCCGAACGTGTCGATGAGACGGGCCTTCTCCAACGCCTTCTCGCGGGCATCGTGCAGGTCGGGGATCGAGGACAGCACCTCGACTTTCTTTTCCTCGGTGGCCATCGCTTCGTAGGCGTCCTCGAGGTTCCTGAAGTGCTCGACGGCCGCGTCGGCGGCGGAGTAGGTGCCGGGAGGTTCGATGACCATGGACTTGTAGAGGTCGTCAACGGTCCTGACCTGGTGACCGGCCTGGATGCGTGCGAGCAGGCGCAGTGCTTTCGCGCCGTCACCGTGGGCTCCGATGCCGAGACGGGTGAAGAAAGCCTGCGAGTACGCCCCGTACGACTCAAACATCTTCAGGTTCGGAAACCGGCCTTCAACGGCCCGCTTGTCGAACTTCCCCTCGGCGAACGGATCGACATCGCGAAGGTCGATGGTGCCTTCGACGGTGCACATCTTTCGCGTGAGTTCACTGTCTCGGACGGCGGCCCGTGGCACGTAGTAGAGCCGTGCGACGGTGTAGCGGCGATCGTTGTCGTCGACGAACGTGACAGCGAGGGCACCCCACGTGGCGGAGTCCTTTCCTCGGAGGACCTCGTCGGCGAGTTCGCCGGTGGCGGTGTTGCGACTTGTGTCCATCTTGCCGCGCAGGTAGGAGACGAGGCTGCGCTGGTCGGCCCCGCGGGCGCGTCCGATGGTGGCGTCGTTGGAGGCGCCGTTGAACGGGGTGCCGGAGTCCATCATCAACGCGATGTAGGCGTCGAGCAATGTCGACTTGCCGGTGCCGGACGCACCGGACAGGAGCGTGGTGGTGGGGGCGAACGTGACGGTGGAGTGGCCGTGGAAACCGCCCCAGTTGATCAGCTGCAGCGTCTGGACCTTCCACTGGGTGGTTCCCTCAGTGGCTCCGGCGAGGTAGAGCAGCGGTGTGTCGGCGTTGTTGGTCGTCACACGCGCACCTCCCGTTCGATGGTCGTAGGCGCCTGGCTGCCGAGATCGGCCGAACGATGGTCGTCGTCGGTAGTGGCGGGTTCGGTGCCGTTCTCGTTCATGAGCCATTCCCACAGTTCGGTGAGCTTCGCCAGCGGCAACAAAACGGCGATGACCGGGGAGACGCGCAGCCGGGAGGTGTCATTGGTCCTGATGAGGACTTTCGCCTTGATGAGGTTGTCGACGGCGTTGGTGGCTCTCGACTCGTCGCCGGACCGGTTGGTCGCATGGGCTGGCCGGAACGAGGCGACGTGGGTGATGAGGTCGTCACGTTCGATGGTGACGTCCTCGTGCCCGGACGCTCGTTCGCTCTGGAACCTGTGCCGCAGGAACACCAGCAGGATGGTTTCCTCGCGCGTGTAGGCGATGTCGTGCAGCAGTGTCGGGAACTCCTTGCCCCCGCCGTCCGACGCCGCCTGTCGTTTGAACGCCACCTCGTGCTGCACGTCCAGGTGGAGGTCGAGGAACATGTCGTTGAGTCGAGCCTTGATCGGCAGTGGGTTCTCGCGGATGACCCGCCACTCTGTCGGATTCTGCCCGGCTGAGATGAACCGGTTCTTCAACAGCACGACCAAGGTGCGACGTTGCTCGAGTGAGAGCCCTCCGGCGTCTCCCTCGAACAGGGCGAGTGTCGAACCTTCCTCGGTGGTCTCGTCACCGACGAACCCCTCGTCGAGGAAGTCGTTGTCGTTGTCGAACTCCGAGCCGAACACCTCGTCTGCGTCACTCATCAACGTCTCCTTCGACAGTGAGGCCCGCGAGCGCCGCAGCCTCCGCCCGAGTAAGAGAAATCATGGGAGCCAGAAAATTACGACGTTCCCCGTTCGGACGGATCGCTTCGAACACCTCGGCATCGGTGTCGTCTTTGAGGGCATCGACCCGGGACACCACATGCAGGAGACCGAGAATCTCGACCGGTCGACGCAGCTCGGTCGGCAGTTCGTTGAACAGTTGTCCCACCGTGTCGATGTCACCATTCGTGAATGTGTCGATGAGCGCCGTGCGCAATTCATCCAACGACGGACCGCCTTGCATCCGCAGTTCCTCAACAGTCGGCGGTTCCACGGTGTCGTCCTCAACCTCTTCCAGCGGAGGTGGCGGTGCGTCCGAGGCAGGGTCCCAGAGCCGTTCACGAAGGTGTCCGACCTTCATCGTCGGCGGCAGCAGTTCGACCGGAACCGCCGCACGTGGTCCGGCGGTCTCCATCCACTTCGCCAACTCACGCCCGATGCCACGTATCACACGATCGAGCTCGCGCTCTTGGAGCACGTCATGGTTCACGATGTGCTCCTTCAGCGTCGCGGTGAGCCGCCGGCGCTGGGCGAGCACGTCCCTCGTGCCCTGCCGGATCACCGCCACCGCACCACGAATCTCGATCACATCTCGGGCGTCGAGTGCTGCGGCAGCCGGGTGTGCGAGGAGGACCTGGACGTTCTCGCGCAGTTCCAGCAGGAGGGCGTCATCACGGAGCAGCACGAACGCGCCGTCGAACGCTCGCCCTTCCGGGGTCGCTTTCACGAGTTCGTCGTGCTTCTCCAGATACTCGTCGAGGACCTCGACCACGGGGCGATCTTCGTCGCGGAAGTCGCGAAGGATCTTGCGATGCATGCCGAGTACGGACTCCTCGACCCGCTTGAAGTCCGACGGCAACTGGCCAATCAGATCGATGAGGTTCGTGTACCCGTCAAGCATCCGATCATCCGACGCCGCGGTCACCTCACCGCCGGCCACGAGGCGATCCCGTTCAACTTCCAACTCGCGGATCTGTGCGTTCAGCCGCTCGATGCGAGCCTCAGCATCGGGCGATGCTTCCAGTGCCCACCGGCGGACCGTGTCCAGGATCGTCGTCAACCGCGATTCCGACACGAGCACACGGTCACGGGACAGGTTCTGCACCAGGTCGAGTGCTTCCAGAGCCGACGAGGTGAGTGAATAGACGAGGCTGCCGTCAGAGGCGTTGTCACGGAACAGCCACTGGTCGTTGACCCAAGCGTTGCACAACGCCCGACCGTTCATATTGGGTGGAACGTCCATGCCCTCCCGCTGCAACTCGCTCAGATATGTGTCGACCTGAACGTGGAGCTGATCAGCCTGGACCGAGCGTCGCTCACGAGAGAAGGAGCTGCGCAGCGCCGCGACCCGGAATACCGCCCACTTGCCGTCCAACAGCCGTAAGGTGGGACGGCCGAGCGCATCTTGCGCACGTGCGAGTTCACCGACGACCTCGCTCATATCTCCTCCCCAGTCGACGCGTGAGGGTCCGTCGCCGCAGACGATAGAGCCGACCACCGACAATTCCGGCGTGGCGGTCGACCAGACTGATCAACAAAGGCCGAAGCGGTTCCCCTCCGCGCCGTCGCATCTTGATGTCGCATTTGGGCAATCGCCGTTACATTTGCCCTGGCCATCACGCCGAGGTACACCCCGAGTTCGGCATCCACGTTCCGGGTTCCAACAGCGCGGTACGCGTCACCCATGCCTACGACCTGCTCGGTTGTCGCCCGGCTCCACTTGATCACCGATGAGTCGCCAGTACAGATCCAGACGGGATGGCATGACGGCGCCCGCTGCGCACGACGTCACGACACACCTGCAGCCTGGCGCCAAGCAGCGCGACCCGACGCAGCCAGAACAGGACCACTGAATACCAAGGACCCAGCAGCGTGGTGCCGCGGTCGTGGACGGCTGCGATCGACGGGCCAGTCAGACTCAGCAGCTTCTTGGTGGCACGGCATGACCGGACGAATCACGGTGACCTGGCGCGCGGCACTCGGCGTCACACGGTCTGGGCGGCGATGACCGGATCGTAGCGCTCCCCAACACCAGTCGTTCGGAGTACGCGTTGATAGCCAGAACCTCAGGCGGCCAGTTTGGTGAGGACGGCGCTTGGTGCGCCTTCGTAGGCCTGGTCCGCAAGGTCTGCGGCCGCGGTGGTGGTGGCCGCGAGTTCGCGGGCTTCGGCGGCCGTCATGTGCCATCCCTGGTTGGATTCACCTTTTCCGCACCAGATTCGTGGTTTGCGCTCGTACATCCCCTGGAGCAGGTACAGCGATGCGTATTCGGGCTGGTACGGCAGCCCACGTCCCATCGCCGAGCCGTCCTCTAGAACGAGTGGGACCGCTCCGCGCCACGCCGACATGTGGGTGCGGTCGTTGCCGCCGTCGCGGTCATGGTGGTGGCCGTCGCACCACGAGGGGCACGGTCGGGTCAGCCAGAACGGGCGGTCGGTGCAGACTCGCGCATGTCGGTCGGCACAGGTGGCCAGTTCGATACCGTCCTGGCGGTGGATCTTGATGGCGTCGAGCGGCACTCGGCCGCATCGAACGCATGTCTCGCCTCGTAGCTGTTCCTCAGTGAGGTTCGCAAGATCGACTGGGAGTGGCACGATGTTCTCCTTTCGGTGCTGCGCTAGGTTCACGCTGCGGTGTGACTGCCGGTCAATCGGATTCGACGGCGGCATTCGTAGACTCGGTGCGCTTCTCGGCAGGGTTGGCATCGGCAGCCGTGCTTCGCGTAGCGAGTGTTGAGTCCGTGCGGTGGCAGAACCCGTGGCGCCGGCAGTGGCACGGTCGGTTCGCTGGTCGGCGTCTAGGCCGCCCCATACGCCCCACGGTTCCTGGTTCTTCATCGCGGTCGCCAAGCACGCCGGTCGGACCGGGCAGTGGCGGCACTCGCACTTGCACCGGTCTGCGTCCGCGCTCCCAGGAAGGGCGTCGATCCAGTTCAGTTCGGGGTGGTTGCGGCATTGAGCCAGCGCATGCCATTCCGGCGCAACTGTTGGCAACCTGGGGATTGTCGCGTTCACCTGGATGTTCCCTTCTGTTGAACGGTCACGCGCGGCGTTGGGGCGGTAACACGATTGGGTGATTAATTTCATGATCTACATGTGGGGCTGCTATTTGGGGTATCGAAACGTCGATCACAAAGGAGCAATGCATGCGTACCAACCTGGCCCCCACCTCGTTGCAGGCGATCGAGCAGAGCTTCGCCAAGCTGACCTCGCCACCCGCGCCCCTCTCGCTGGACGGCTGCTGTATTGGCTTCGGCATGCCGGAACGGGCGATTCCCTTGGATGAGCTACGAGTCATGCTCCTCAAGCGGCGGACCTCCTGGCACGCCGTCGACGCGGTCTGGACCGAGTTGGTGCGTCGGGCGCAGGACGAGGGTGAACCATGGGTTACCGCCGCGATCGGCATGATGATGCCCGCATTGAAGAAGGTCGCGGGGGATGTGGCTCGCGATTTCCGCGGTGACATCGCCGATTTCGACTCAAATATCGTGGAAGGGTTCCTGTATGCGCTGAAGACCGTCGATCCGCGAACGCCGCGGGTGTACTCGCGACTTCGTTCCATGGCTCAGCGCTATGGCATGGATGCCCGTCTCGACGCCGATCGAGACCGGGCGCAAAGCACAGAATACGACGACAGCTTGTCCACGAGATACCGTCCTTCGGTGGAGGGGCACCCGGATCTGGTGCTCGCGCGAGCCGTTCGGGACCACGGCCTGACCGATGACGAGGCCGGGCTGATCGTGCGGGCCTGTCTCGAGGGAGAAGGGACGTCGTCACTTGCCGAGGAACGCGGTGTGTCGCCCTACCAGTTTCGCCGTCAACTGGCTCGCGCCGAGGCCCGGTTGAAGGTGTTTCTGTCCGGCTCGGTGCCGCTGCCGGTCGCGTAACGAGAGGTCAGCAGCGGCGCCGGGTCCGACCACGTGGTGGCGCGTGTGCGGCCCTTCGTAGCTGCGCAGGCACCGGACCGCGACGACGCTGAACACGACCGCGTCACCGGTTGGGTCCGGACAACCTGATCAAGCGGGGCCGGTTGTCCGACGCCAGATTGGCCGCTGAGTAGGCCTGGTACCGGACCGTGCAGTACGCCGAGACGCTGCGGCGCAAGCTGGACACCACCCGGCGGGACGTGCGGGTCGTCGACTGGGAGCGTGAGTGTGCCTGACCTGATCGACGAGGCGCGCTTAGCACGCGATACTGCGGAACATCACGGCCATCCGGGACGCGGAGGAGCTGGACCGCGAGCGGCGTGCAGCGGTGCTGGTCGACATCGTGACTGATTGCGGTCGTCTGCATACCCAGCTCCAGACCCGACTGCAAGAAGCCGGCGCGACGTTCCGAGCGGAAC
Organism: Actinophytocola sp.; assembly: GCF_050699935.1. Taxonomy (NCBI): domain Bacteria; kingdom Bacillati; phylum Actinomycetota; class Actinomycetes; order Pseudonocardiales; family Pseudonocardiaceae; genus Actinophytocola; species Actinophytocola sp. The sequence goes on along the minus strand of NZ_JBOHGB010000029.1, from coordinate 1,975 downwards.
AGGACCGGCAGCAGTTCTCCGGTCCGCCCGGACGCGCGACGATGGATTTGTTCGGCCAGCTGCCCGTCCCGTGCCTGGACCTCCCTCGTGAGGTGGCGGCAAGCCCGACCTGGGTCTTCTTCGGTGCCGGCGCCGGCACCGGCCAGCGGCAGCCGAGCGTGCCCGGCCTGGTCGGTTTGGTCGAGATGTTGCTCGTGCCCGCACTGGATCGGGACGGTCTCGGCGTGGATCTGGCCCAGCCCGTCGCGGCCTACAGCGGCATGAACTGACCGATACTCAGTTCGGCGGCGCCGATTGCTGGTGGCGATCGCGCGGGTGTAGTGGCCGAACGAGTCCACACATGATGGGGAGGTGGCCTAGCGAGCCGGCGGATCGATGCCGAGCACGCCGTACGGCTGGTCGAGTTGGAGATGCGGTCGAAGCGGCGCCGGCCAGGGACGTCGTGCACGCCGGGTTGGTCGAGCGGTACGGCCAGGACAGCGAGTTCAAGGAGTTGGTGCACGCAGTGTCCGCCGGACTCGGGCTGGTCGTGCAATGTGGGCCGGGTGTCGGTCGAGCTGGTGGACGGCGTGGTGCGAGAGACGAGAGATGCGCCGGATGCTCGAGGATCGGGCGCGTGCGGCCGATGCGAACAACGACCCGCTGGACGAAGCGCCTGAGCTGGAACGGACCTGGCGCGCCTACGTCCGTCGGCCGTCGGCAACTACCAGACGACGTGTCTACGCGGACTCGTATTCAGGTCGAACAGCAGTTGGTGGGGAGGCACACCGGTTCGGCTCGATCCAGCTCGGCAAGTTGGCCACACGCATCCGCGCCCATATGACCCCGTACGGGTGCTGCAGAGCGGAACGCGGCCGACCGGATGGAGCTGTCGATCACCACGGACATGGACAGCGTGGTTCGTGTCTGGGGCTGGCTGTCCGCCGAGAGAGACGCGCCTGGGGCAACAGGATTACCAAGACGACACCCGCGTCCACTAGCGCGACATTCATGGTGTCCCCATCCGTAGCCGACGGTCCTGACCCGCAGGCCGGGTGAACCGTGCCTCGGACGACACTGGCGCTACCGGACAACGGCCACGCCTGCCTGTTTCCTCGTGAAGTTCAGACGTGGAAAGGAGCGGTGAGTTGGTCGAACATCGGGAAGTGGCGAACGTTGAGCGTAGCGAGCTGAAGGCCGCGGACGTCGGCTGTGCCGGCTATGAGGTAGTCGGCGATGCCGATTCCGGTATGGCTGCGGCGGTACTTCCGCATGAGCTCGCCAGCTCGTCCAGCCGAGTGCGCGGTGACTGGTTCGACGCGAAACGAACCGAGCAGCTGCCAGACCTCGCGCCGTTCGGCCGAGCGCATGCCGCCGGTGATCTCGGTGACGGACACGGCGCTGACCGCGAGCGGGCCTGCCTCTCGTTCCTTCCGCAGCCAGTCTCTGGCCGCTTCGACGCCATGTAGGTGGGCGATGAGCACATCGGAGTCAACCAGATACACGACTATGACCCGATCGCCCACATCTTGGCGAGGTGTTCCTCCCGGTTGCCGTCGCGTCGTTCTGGCCACTTGGTGTCGGCCAGAACCCCGAACGATTCGTCGATTGCTGCGAGCCCTGCGGCGACATCATCTATCTCATTGCGCAGGGAGCGATCGAGCAGCCTGCGGATCATCTCGGCCCGGGAGACGCCCTCACTGCGAGCTAGACGATCTAGCAGCTCGGCCTGCTTCTCGTCGAGGTAGATGTTCGTCCGCTTCATACACCACATCATACACCAGCCATGGGACGCGGTACGCCGTCGCCCGCACGGCGCCGTGTGTAGCGTGCCGGGCCTCGCAGTTGAGATTGTGACCGAGGCCTGAGGACGAGACCGTCCGTCCGACACACCGCGGTGCGGCCGTGTCGCGCACAGGGGATCACTACCATCGAGCGGGTGTCTCCGGTGTCACGTGGTCGCAAGTCGAAGAAGAAGTCCAAGAAGCGTGAGCCT
>NZ_JBOHGB010000028.1:0-60654 GCF_050699935.1 Actinophytocola sp. | reverse complement strand
CCCACGCCGCGTATGCCGCTCGAACAACACCGGCAACTCCCGGCCACACAACGGATGAAACGGATGGGTGACCACCAATGAGCTACCACGAGACCCGGACGAGCGGGTCCTATGCAGTTCGTATCCCACCCCGCATCCGCCGGCCTATCCGCGAAGGCGGGCCACGCAGGACCCGCAGCGGGTGAGCCGGGGCCAGCCCCCGGGCCGGGCACCCCACATCGGCCAGGCGATCCCGGCCAACGCGCGCACGACACAGTGCCGGCAGGGCAGGGCACGCCGTGCCATCAGTCGTATCCCCGGATCAGGTGGTCCTCCGAGCGGTCCACCGTGGCCGACCGGCGCCGGCCGGCCTCCCGGGCGTGCCTGGCGGCGCCCGCCCGCGCCGCCTCACGTTCGGCGAGTTGCTGTTTGCTCATACCGATACTCCTGACTGTCGATGTCCCAAGGCTGGGTTCGGCGACTCGAGAAACGCTCGAGTCCCGGCCGAACCGGCTTGACATGCCGCCGACCCGGCGGCTATCCGTCCAATTGGGACGATCCAACCGGCGCCGGTGGCGCATGCGGCCGGCTCGTACCGCGGTCGAAGAACGCTGACGACGGCCGGTACCGGCCGCGCCCGGTGCAACCATGGGGCGACGAGATGGCCGCCAAGCACGTCGTGATCTTGGGTCGGGAGTGTCCATGCAGAATCGTCAGACGGGGGCAGCGGCGGCACCGCTGTTATCGCTCCAGCTCGACAGCCGGCCGGACGAGGCGACCCGCTTCGGACCGAACCCCTTGCCCGGCAACGAGTCCACCGGTTCGATCGGGCTCGGACTGCTCGGCCCGCTCGTGCTCGAGTGCGGCGGCGCCATCGTAACGCCGTCGGCGCCGAAGCTGCGGCAGGTGCTGTCCCTGCTGGCGGTGCAGGCCAACTCGGTGACCCGCGTGGACCAGCTCGTCGAGGAGCTGTGGGCGGAGAACCCGCCGCAGAGTGCGCTCACCACCGTGCAGACCTACATCTACCAGCTGCGCAAGCTGCTCAGGCTCGACGACGGCCCGTCGGACGGCCGGCCGACCCCGACGCTCGTCGGCCACCCCGGCGGCTACATCCTCCGGCTGCCCCACCTCGACCACATCGACGCCAACCGCTTCGAGCAGCTGACCCGGCGCGGCCGCCAGGAGCTGCTCGGCCGGCGTTTCGACGCCGCGTCGGAGACGTTCCGCGAGGCGCTCGTCCTGTGGCGCGGCGGCTTCATCGAAGACGTCTCGACCGGACCGCTGCTGTACACCCACGCCACCCGGCTCGACGAGCTGCGGCGCACCGTGCTGGCCCTGCGCATCGAGGCGGACCTGCAGCTCGGCCGGCACCAGGAGATCATCGGCGAGCTCACCAGCCTGGTCAGCGCCGAGCCGACCCGCGAGGACCTGTCCGCCAAGCTCATGATCGCGCTGTACCGCAGCGGCCGGCGTGCCGAGGCGCTCGGCGTGTACCAGCGGATCCGGACCGCGCTCGTCGACGAGCTGGGCCTCGACCCGGCCGCCGAGCTGCAGCGGCTGCACCAGCTGATCCTGGAGGCCGACCCGGAGCTCGACCTGCCCGACGCACCGGCCGCGCAACCCATGTCGCGCCAACGGTTCCAGACCGTCCACACCGGAGCGCCGGCGCCCGCCCAGCTGCCCGCCGAGATCCCGGACTTCGTCGGCCGGGCGCCGGAGATCGACCGGTTCACCCAGCTGCTCACCGGCCCGGACGTGCAGGGGCTGCGGGTGATCAACGTGATCGGCCGGCCGGGCATCGGCAAGAGCGCGTTCGTCGCGAAGGCCGCGCGCGGCGTGCGGGAGCACTTCCCCGACGGACAGCTCCACGTCGACCTGACCGGCGAGGACGGTGCGCCGGTGGCGTCCCGGCAGGTGCTGGGCGGCATGCTCCGGGCGCTCGGCGCCGACGAGGCCGACATACCGAACAGCGCGGCCGAGGCGGCGCTGACCTTCCGCAGCTGGACGGCGGACCGGCGGCTGCTCGTCGTGCTGGACAAGGCGCACTCGGCCGACCCGCTGCGGCACCTGTTCCCCAGCGGCTCCGCCTGCGCGCTGGTCGTGGTCAGCCGGACGCCGATCGACGCGCTGCCGGGCGCGGTGCGGCTGCGGCTGCCGGTACTGAGCGTCGCCGACTCGACCCGGCTGCTCGCCCAGACCGTCGGCGAGAGCCGGGTGAGCCGCGAGCTGGACGCGACCGAGCGGCTGGCGGAGCTGGCCGACCGGCTGCCGCTGGCACTGCGCGCGATCGGCGCGAAGCTCGCCGGCCGGCCGGGCTGGCACCTGTCCCGGATGGTCGCCCGGATGACCGACGAGCGGAACCGGATGAACGAGCTGAGCTACGCCGGGTTCGACGTGTTCGACCGGCTCGCCGAGGCGTACCAGACGCTGTCGGCCCGGCAGCGCTGGGTGTTCCGCCGGCTCGCGGCCGCGGACGGCACGCCGCTCACCACCGAGGAGGTCGCCGAGCGGGTCAGCATGAGCCCGGCCGTGGCGCAGGGGGTGCTCGACGAGCTGATCGACGCCGACCTCGTGGAGGAGCTGGACGCGGACTCCGCCGAACCGAGCCACGCCGTGCCGGCGCTGATGCGGCTGGTCGCGCTGTCCGCGGTGCCGGGCAGCTCGTGGTGGCGCAACACGACGGGCCAGTCGGGCTGACCGCTCCTCGGCGCGCTCCCGGAGTCGCCCCGCACGGTCCGGTCATACCGCGCTGCCGGCCGCAGAAGGGCTGACGTCCCACTCGAATGGGCGCTGCTCCCGCTTCGACGGGACTTCCAGCCCACCGGCCAATCATCGGAGGGCAAGAAAGATGACACGCCAGTGGTCGGAGGTCACCGTGCCCCGCGCGCTCACCGTGGACGAAGCCCGCCCGAGAACGCCCGAATGCGAGACCGGCGCGTGCGCGCACTACCGCGAGATGGTGCAGCTGCGCCGGAACCTGCACGACGGCCTGGGTCCCGGGCTCGCCGGGATCATGTTGCGCGCGGACATCCTGGCCAAGCTGATGACCGCGAACCAGGACGCCGCCGAGGAGATGCTGCGCGAGCTGCGCCACGAGACGGCCGCGTTCATGACGGAGTTCCGCCGGGTGCTCGCCGACCAGAGCCCGGCCGAGCTCGACGGCCAGGCGCTCGACGACGCGCTGCGCGCGCTCGCCCGGCGGATGAGCCGGGCCACCGGCGGCTCCCTCACGGTCACGGTCGACGCGGACCCGCACGAGCCGGCCGAGATCGACCGCACCGCGCAGGTGGCCGCGTTCTGGATCGCCAAGGAGGCTTTGACCAACGTCGTCAAGCACGCCCGCGCCCGGCACTGCGAGATCCGCGTCCGCGCCCACGACGGCCTCCATATGTCCATTGTGGACGACGGGGTGGGTGGGGCGAACCTCGGCCGGCGCGGGGTGGGCCTCACCTCGATGGGCAGCCGGGCCGCCGAGCTGGGCGGCTGGTGCGAGGTCACCGACGGCGCCACCCCGGGCACCGGCGTGCGGGTCACCGCCTACCTGCCGGCCGCCTTACCGACTCCGCGGAAGGAGTAGGCCGTGACCGCGAACCTCGAGCTGGCCGCACCGCCCGAGACCACCCGCGTCCTCATCGCCGACGACCACCCGGTGTACCTGTCCGGGCTGCGCATGCTGCTCGACCTGATCAGCTCGGTCGAGGTGGTGGGCGAGGCGCGCACCGGCAAGGAGGCGCTGGCCGAGATCTACCGGCTGCGCCCGCACTTGGTGCTGCTGGACGTGAACATGCCCGGCACCAGCGGTATCGAGGTGACCAGGACCATCGCCACCCGCTACCCCGAGATCTCGGTGATCATGCTGAGCATGCTCGAGGACCGGGACACGTTCCTGGCCGCCATCCGCGCGGGTGCCCGCGGCTACCTGGTGAAGGGCGCGAGCACCGAGGACATCGAGCAGGCCATCGGGACGGTCCGCCGGGGCGGCGTGGTGTTCGGGTCCGAGGTGTCCGTCTGGGCGCTGGACTACCTGAACAAGCCGCGTGAGTCCAGCAAGCCGTTCCCCGACCTGACCGACCGCGAGCGCGCCGTGCTCGAACTGGTCGCCGACGGTCTGGGCAACGCCACGATCGCGCGCCGGCTCGGCCTGTCCATCAAGACGGTGCGCAACTACCTGTCCCGCATCTTCGCCAAGCTCCATATCGCCGACCGCACCGAGGCGGCCGTCCAGGCGCGCCGGGCCGGCCTGGGGCACTGAGGAACGAAGGAGTGGCATGCGTGCCAGCAGAGTGATCACGTCCGTCCTCGCCGTCGCCGCCCTGTCCTGCACCGGGTCGCCGGCGACCGCGGCGACCGCCGACTGCGGGACGACGCGGGACCAGTGGGTCGGCAGGTACACGGGTGTCTACGACCTCTACGAGTGGCACATCGTCGAGCCCCTCGAGGTCGTGGTGACCCACGGCGGCACCGGCCTGAGCGTTGACACCACGACCGGCGACGGGCCGACCTACCCCGACGACGAGCGGTACACCGCAGTCCGGGACGGCCTGCTGCACTGGACCGCGCTCAACCCCAGCGACTGGCCCACCCACTACGACTCGACGACCGCCACCTGCTCCGGCGCCACCGTGGCGAGCTACTCCGGCGGCATCCGCATGTTCCACGGCGGGCCCGGCTTCTACGCCCGAGGAAAGTTCCAGCTCACCCGGAGCGCCTGACGTCACGAGGAGGATCGATGTCCGAACAGACCGCGGCCGGTCTGTCCCGCTGGCAGTTCCGCACGGTGCTGACCGTGCTGCTGACCGGGCAGCTGCTCTCCGCCCTCGACCAGACCCTGGTCGGCACCGCGCTGCCCACGATGGTGGGCGAGTTCGGGCACCTGGACAGCTTCGCGCTGGTCGTCACCTCGTACCTGCTGGCCACCACCGCGACGATGGCCCTGTACGGCAAGCTCGGCGACCTGTACGGCCCGAAGCGGGTCTACATGGTCGCCATCGGCATCTTCACCGCGGGCTCGCTGCTCGTCGGGCTCGCCCAGGACATGACGCAGCTGGTGATCTACCGCGCGGTGCAGGGCGCCGGCGCGGGTGGCCTGGTGGTGCTGGCGTTCACGATCGCCGCGACCGTCGTGCCACCGCGCCAGCTCGGCCGCGTCCAGGGGCTGGTCGGCGCGATGTACGCGCTCGCGTCGGTGTTCGGACCGCTGGCCGGTGGCGCGCTGACCGAGTACGTGTCGTGGCGCTGGTGCTTCCTGGTCAACGTGCCCATCGGCATCGCGGGCCTGCTGGCGCTCGGCCTGCTGCTGAAGCTGCCGGCGGTGCGACGCGAGGCGTCGGTGGACTACCTCGGCGCGACGCTGCTGGTGGCCGCGGTGTCCACGCTGGTGCTGATCACGATCTGGGGCGGCAGCCGGTACGCGTGGGGCTCCGCGCGGATCCTCGGGCTGTTCGCCGCGCTCCTGGTGCTCGTCGTGGCGCTGGTCGCGTGGGAGCGGCGGGCCAAGGAGCCGATCATCCCGCTGACCCTGTTCCGCAAGCCGGAGATCAGCCTGGCGCTGGTGATCACGTTCATCATCGGCGTGGCCACCATCGGCGCGTACTTCTTCGTGCCGATCTACCTGCAGGTGGTGCGGGGCAACGACCCGACGACGGCCGGGCTGAACATCGTGCCGCTGATGGTGGCGGTGATGATCGGGTCCGGGGCGAGCGGCTGGCTGATCGCCGTGGTGCTGGGCCGGATGAAGGTGATCGTGGTCGGCGGCGTCGGGATCATGACGCTCGGCCTGTACCTGTTCTCGCTGCTGGACTCCGCCACACCGGCCTGGCAGCTGTGGACCTACCTCGCGGTCATGGGCATCGGCATGGGCATGGTGATCTCGAAGCTGATCGTCGCCGTGCAGAACAGCGTGAGCGGCCGGGACATCGGCACGATCACCGCGCAGGCCAACTTCTTCCGGGTGATCGGCTCGGCCATCGGCACCGCCGTGTTCGGCGCCGTGCTCACCGCGCGGCTGACGTCCGCGTCGTCCACATTGGACCCCGCGGTGGTCGCGGCCCTGCCGGACGGGACGAACGTCGTCTACCAGGACCCGGCGTCCATCCGCGCGCTGGCCACCACCGCGCCGGAGGCCTACGACCAGGTCGTGGGGATGTTCGCCGACGCCATGCGGACCGTGTTCCTGGTCGCCGTGCCGCTGATGGTGCTGGCCTTCCTGCTCTGCTGGTTCCTGCCCAACACCAAGCTGCGCGACGGCGACCGCGGGCACGGCCACGGGCAGGGACACGGCCCCGGAGCGGGCTCGGAGCCCGGTGCAGCACCGGTCGCGGACACCTCGGAAGGGCAACGGCCCCAACAGGACCCTGCAGGACACTCGGCTACGAACCCCGTCTAAGGAGCTGATCATGACGACCTCGCAGGACCGTCCGCCTCGTGCCCGTGGCGCGCTCGGCGGCCTGCTCGCCGGCCTCGGGTTCTTCGGCGGCATCGCGGCGACCAAGGCGACGGAGAAGTCCGAGTACCCGAGGCCCGGCACGCCGCCGGAGGAGCTGGCGAGGTACTTCACCGAGTCGGCGACCGCGGCGCGGCTGTCGGTCGCCGGGCACGCGGTGTCGACCACCGGCCTCGCCCGGTTCACCGGCACGGTCGCGGGCCTGGCCAAGCGGTCCGGGAAGGGCTCGGGCGCGCTGCGCACCGCCGCGCTGGTCGGCGGCGGCTGGGCGGTCGCCACACAGGCGCTGTCCGCCTCGGCCACGTTGTTGTTGACCAGCAAGGACAATCACCTGCAGACCACCAGGGACCTGCGCGAGGTGTCCTACCACCTCGGCGGGCACGTGCACGGGGTCGGCTTCGGCCTGCTGACCGGCGCGCTGGGCGTCGCCGGGCTGCGCACGGGGGAGCTGCCCCGCCCGGTGGCGATCGCGTCGCTGGTGGCCGCGCCGCTCGGCGTGCTCGGACCCCTGACGCTGCTGAAGAAGCAGACGATGGTCGCGCTGCCCATCGGGCACCTGCTGTCGCTGCTCGTCAGCGGGGCCGCCGCCGTGGCGCTGGCCCGCAGGCCCCGCGAGCTGACCAGCTGACCCATCCACCAGCGAGGAGGAACCGCCATGAGGGTGACCGTGTTCGGCGCGACCGGCGGCACCGGCAAGCAGGTCGTCGACCAGGCGCTGGCGGCCGGCCACAAGGTCACCGCGGTGGCCCGCGACCCCGAGGCCGTGGCCGGCGACCGCGACGGGCTGACCGTGATGCGGGGCGACGTGCTCGACGCCGAGTCGGTGGCCCCGGCCGTCGCCGGAAGCGACGCGGTGGTCTCCGTGCTCGGCGTCGCCGACCGCAAGCAGCCGACGACCGTGTACTCGCGGGGCGTGGCGAACATGCTGACCGCGATGGCCGACGGCGGGCCGCGGCGGATCATCGCGCTGTCCGCGGACGGCGTCGAGCCCAACCCGAACGTCAACATCGGCCAGCGGCTGGTGATGGCGCTGATCGTGGCGCGCATGTTCTCCCACCAGTACAAGGACATGCTCGAGATGGAGCGGCTGCTGGCCGAGAGCGACGTCGACTGGACGGCACTCCGCCCGCCGCGGCTCTCCGACGGCGAGCACACCGGCACCTACCGCACGTCGACCGAGCCGCTGAAGGACTCCTCGACGATCTCCCGCGCGAACCTGGCGGACTGCGTCGTGTCACGCTTGGCGGACGCCGAGTCGTACCGCAAGGTCGTCTGGGTCTCCCACTGATCGGCACTCGAAACGGGTACAGGGCAGCGTCGGAGGGACCGCGGATGCGCGTCAGTATCAGCTTGAGCGACTACACCTGGCCGGGCGGGCCGGCGGCGATGCGTGACCACCTAGGCGCGCTGGTTCGGGCCGCGGACGCCGCCGGGGTGCACACGCTGTGGCTGCCGGACCACGTCATCCAGGCCGACCCGCGCAAGAGCCCGGACGCGGAGATGCTGGAGACGTACACGACGCTGGGGTTCATCGCCGCGCGGACCGAGCGGATGCGGCTCGGCGCGATGGTGACCCCGGTGTCGTACCGCTCGCCCGCGGTGGTGGTGAAGGCGGTGACGACGCTCGACGTGCTCTCCGGCGGCCGCGCGTGGTTCGGCATCGGCGCCGGCTACAGCGAGGGCGAGGCGAAGGGCATGGGCCTGGACTTCCCGCCGACCGCCGAGCGCTTCGAGCGGCTGACCGAGGCGCTGGAGATCGCGTTCCAGATGTGGTCGGGTGACACGTCGCCGTACGAGGGCACCCACTACCGGCTGGAGAACCCGATCAGCAGCCCGCCGCCGCTGGGGCGCCCGCACCCCCCGGTGCTGGTCGGCGGGACCGGTGAGAAGAAGACGCTGCGCCTGGTGGCCGAGTACGCGGACGCGTGCAACCTGTCCGACCTGCCGGACCAGGGCGCCACGATCCGCCGCAAGCTCGACGTGCTGGAGCGGCACTGCGCGGACGTCGGCCGGCCGTTCGGCGACATCGACAAGACCGCGAGCACGCTGTTCCTGGAGGACGAGACGCCGGACGCGTTCGCGCGGCGCTGCGGGGTGCTGGCGGGCTACGGCGTGGAGCACCTGGTGCTGTTCCACTCGTGGACCGTCGAGTCGCTGGAGGCACTCGGCAAGCTGATCCCCGCGGCCGCCGAGGTCTGAGGCCTACGCTTTCGGAGCTGTTCGGCCCGGGAAGGGGACCTCGGCGAGGCTGGACATGAGCTCGGTCCGCCATTGGTACTCACGTGCGGCCGAGATCTCGGCCGGGTGTGCGGCGAAGGTCGCCGCGACCCGGTCGGCGGGTACGCCGGACGTCGCGGCCCGCCATCCGTGGTGACGCGCGTAGAGCGCCAACGCGGGCAGCATCGTCGACGCGTCGAGCAGGCGTCCCCGGCTCGACTGGACGCGGAGCCGCCGAACGACCGCCAACCGTGCGAGATTCAGCATGCCGAAACCGGCGCAGGTGAGGAAAACGACGACCGGAAGGGGGGAATCGAGGACCACGAACAACATGGCGAGTCCGATCGGGCCGAGAACCCCGATCGCCAGACCGCCGATCCAGGCGTGCCGAGTCCAGCGGCTCACGCCGAGGTCGAACATCCGTTGCATGCGGCGGACCGCGTGCCGGCCGGACACCACATGAACCACGCCTCGGTCGGCGACGGTGATCGTCCCGAACTCCATGCCGCGCATCTTCGGCATCAGCCACCGGATGGCTAACCACGGCGGGATCCCGGCCAGCACGAGCAACCAACCCCGGGACTGCGTCAGCACCCAACCGAACATCCCGAGCGACCCGATCATGAACGTGGCCAGGCCGATGTACGCACCCGCACGGTCGCCCCCAGACCGTGCCGACAGTCCACCGGAGTCCGCGCCGGGACGCAGCTCCGCGGCCTGGATGGCGGCCCACACATCGACGCCACCGGTGTTGCTCGTCGGGTCCACAGGCATCGATCCAGGATATCCGGATCCGCCCGGGCAGGTGGACGATTCCGAACCCTGCGTCGGTCAGCGTGTGGGCGGCACGGTTTCGGGGCGACACAAGCGAAAGACGCCGGCACCGCGCCGTGCCGGCGTCCTTCCCTTCCCACCGGGCCTACAGGCCGAACATGCGGGCCGTCTCGACCTCGTCGACGTAGAACATGGCGTCGAAGCCCACGCCCCGCCACGGGTCGATGTGCTGCTTGTACTCGAAGTCCTTGGCCGGGTCGTACGCCGACGCGACGAGGCGCAGCTTGGCCGGTCCGTCGAGCCACCGGCGCACCGAGTCCGGCCGCGGACCACGGGCGTTCAGGTCCAGCAGGTAGTTCGGCGCGACCGCCCGGCCGAGCGTGTTGTCCACAAAGGATGGATTCGGCGCGGGGATGTCGTAGTCCCGTGGCCCGGTCTGCCAGCCGACGAAGATCGTGCCGTGGCCGAAGCACGTGCCGATCCCGACGTAGTCGCTGCCGTAGTCACGCCGGAAGTACGCACCGGAGAGCACCCGTTCGCGGTTCATGTCGACCGGCGGGATCGAGATCACCATGTTCGGGTTCGCCGCGATGTGGCCGTTGTGTGCGATGTAGACGGTCCGGTTGGGCACCCGGCGCAGCCACTGTTTCATGGTCTCGGCGATGTAGACCTCGCGGACGTCGGCGAGCGTGCCCTTCCAGGAGTTGAAGTGGTAGAAGCCGAAGATGTTCCGCGCGTCCTGCACGGCGTCCACGTACTCGACGGCGGACGGCGCGTCGGGCAGCCCGCTGACGAGGTCGAACATCGCGCGGCCGTGCGCCACCATCTCGTCGCGCCACTTCTCGGTCTTCTTCGGGTCCATGTACCAGATCACGGTCTCCTGCGGGTTGCCGCGCATCCGCAGGGGCTCGAGGTGCGCGTTCAGCTCACCGAGCCGCTCGGGCGCGACGTCGGTGACGTACCGCCTGACGCGGTCGTAGAGGAACTGGCGCACCTCCAGCACGTCGGAGCCGAGGAAGCGAACCTTGTCGTGCTCCGGCCGGCCGGCGTTGAACTCGCTGCACCACCGCACGATCTCGACGAACGCCTCGTGACGCACGATGGGGAACGCCCCCGCGACCAGGTCCCGGGCGGCCCGCGGGTCGCCGCCGCCGGTCCGCACGTACCGGTCGATCTCCACCCCGCCGCCCCAGCTCTCCTCCCAGGCGACCGTGCGGAAACCCAGGTGCTCCACCAGGAAGCGGATCACGCGGTGGTGCAGTGTGGTGAGGCTGTGCGTGCCGTGCGCGTCGTAGCCGACGCCGACCAGCCGCGCGTCGCCGACGATCCCGCGCAGCGGGGCCAGGTCGAAGAGCGGCCCGTCCGGTTCGAGGGACCGCATCGGCACGGCGTGCTGGTTGATCCAGGACAGCACCTCGCCGGACCCCGACGGCGCGGCCTGCGCGGTCCGGCTTCCGATCAGCCCGGTACCGCTCGCCGCCGCCCCGGCGGCCGCGCCCGCGGCCAGACCGACGAACCGGCGGCGAGACAGGACATTGCTCATCGTTGAACCACCAATCCCCTCGACTCATGACCTCGACTCATCACCACGTCCGGCCAGGATGGGGGGCACGACTGAAGGAACGGTCAGTAATCGAGCAAGTTCGTTAAGTCACGTTATCGCCCAGGTATTCGGAAACGTCCCGTTTGGGTCATATCCGCGGCTCCCGGGCGCGGCACGCACCTCGATCGGGTCGATATCCCGATCCATTGTGGACTCGAGTCCCGGGTGCGGGGCCGTCGGTGCCAGACAATTCCCTGAAAACTCAGGACAGGAGGGCTGGGCTTCATGGCCACCGCATTCCAGAAGGTCCACGCGAACCCGCAGGTCGCGTTCGCGTGGTTGCGATTACTGAGCGCGCTGCTCGTCGTGCTGGACCACAGCGTCTTCCTGCCGGATCCGACGCGGTCGGCGACGGTGCTGAACATCTCGGTCGGCGACTACGCGCTGCTGGTCTTCTTCGCGCTGAGCGGCTACCAGATCCAGGACAGCTGGGAGCGGGACCCGTCCTGGTGGCGGTTCAGCGCCCGGCGCGTGCTGCGGATCGTGCCGCCGCTCGCGGTCGTCCTCGTGGTCACCGCGTTCGTGATCGGGCCGCTGTTCACCACCCTGGCCACCGGGGAGTACCTGACCGACGGGCAGACCTGGGCGTACCTGTCCATGGTCGTGCCGTTCTTCCTGCGCGGCCCGCTGCCGGGCGTCTTCGAGTCCAACCCGCACGACCTGTCGGTGAACCCGTCGCTCTGGACGCTGCCGATGGAGGTCTTCGGCTACGGGCTCGCCCTGGTCCTCGGCATCGCGATCGCGATCGGCCTGCCCCGGTTCGTGCTGCCGGCCGCACTGGGCGGCCTGATGCTGACCCAGGGCGTGCTGGACGTGACGCTCTCGGAGTTCGACCCGGGCGGCTTCCTCGGCGTCATGCCGATCGCCCTCCTGGTGAAGTTCATGATCGCCTTCCTCGCCGGGGCCACCCTGCACGCCTACCGGGACAAGCTCGCCTTCCGGCCCAGGTACGCGCTCGCGCTCGCCGCCGCGTGGCTGGTGATCCACGAGGTGTTCATGCCCGACGCGGCCGCACCGCCCGGCGGCGCCGCCGGCACCGACGGTTCGGTGTTCCGGCTGGTGACGCTGGACAAGTGGCTGCTGGCGCTCGGTGTCGCGTACGGCGCGATCGTGCTGGGCCGGCACTGGCCGAGGCGGCTCGAGCGGGGCGCCCGCTGGGTCTACGGCAGCTACGGCGCCTACATCTGGGCCGCGCCGCTGCAGCAGACGTTCATCGCGCTCGGCGTCACGTCCGGCTGGGTGCTGCTGTTCGTCTCCGTCCCCGCGGCCTACCTCGCCGGGCTGGCGTCGTGGCACCTCGTCGAGCTGCCGACGCAGCGGCTGCGCCGCCACCTGGGCGGCCACCGCCTCCCGATGGCCGGCCCGATGACCGACCCGATGACCAGCGACACCGCCGCCCCGCGACGGGAACCGGAACCGGCTCGCGGATAGCGAGACGGCCGGCGGGACCCGGGTCCCGCCGGCCGTGCCTCGCGTCCCGCTACGTGTGCGAGACCAGGGAGCGCAGGAACAGGCCCGTGTTCGCGGGACGCTCGGCCAGCCGGCGCATCAGGTAGCCGTACCACTGGGTGCCGTAGGGCACGTACACCCGCACGACGTGCCCGAGCTCGGCCAGCCTGCGCTGCTCGGCCGGGCGCACCCCGTACAGCATCTGGAACTCGAAGCTGTCCGCCTTGCGGCCGTGGTGGGACGCCCGGTCCGCGACGATCTCCACCAGCCGCGGGTCGTGCGTGGCGAACATCGGGTACCCGTCGCCGGAGAGCAGCGTGTTGACGCAGCGCACGTAGTTCAGGTCGACGTGGTGCCGGTCCGGGAAGGCGACGTCGGCCGGCTCCGCGTACGCGCCCTTGCACAGCCGCACCCGCGAGTCGGGCATCGCCAGCGCCGCCGCGTCGGCCGCCGTGCGGCGCAGGTAGGCCTGCAGCACGGCGCCCACCCACGGCCACTCCCGCCGCAGCCGCATCAGCACCCGCAGCGTCGAGTCGGTCGTGGTGTGGTCCTCCATGTCCAGCGTGACGGTCGTGCCGCGGCTCGCGGCCGCGGCACAGACGCGGCGGGCGTTGGCCAGCGCCAGCTCCTCGTCGAGCAGCTGGCCGACCGCGGACAGTTTCACGCTGACCTCGACGTACTGGGCCAGGCCGGCCGCGGCCACCGCGTCGAGCAGCTCGACGTAGGCGTCCGCGGTGCGGCCGGCCAGCTCCTCGTCGGTGGTGTCCTCGCCGAGGTAGTCCAGCGTCGCGGTCAACCCGGCGGCCACCAGGCCCCTGGCCGCCGCGACCGCGTCCTGTGTGGACTCTCCGGCCACGAAGCGCCAGACGACGTTCCTGGTCACCGGCACCCGGGTGACGGCACGACGGATGGTGTCGCTGCCCGCCGCGGCCAGGATCAGGCTGCGCAACGGATGCATGCCGCCCGCCCGCTCAGACCATGATCTTTCCGCCGGCGATGTCCGTGGTCTGCCCGGTGATCCAGGACGACGCCTCGGAGGCCAGGAACAGCGCGGCGTTCGCGCAGTCGGCCGGGGTGCCCCAGCGGCCGAGCACGAACTGCTCCTTGACCACCTGGTCGCGCACGTGCGCCGGGATGCGGGCCTCCTGCTTCCTGGTCAGGATCGCCGAGGGCGCGAGCGCGTTCACCCGCACGCCGTGCCTGCCGACGTCCTGGGCCACCCGGCGGGTCAGCTGCAGGATGCCGGCCTTGGCCGCCGCGTAGCCGTAGGACGACCAGCCGGGCAGCCGGCCCGCGGCCGACGACATGGTGATGATCGAGCCGGAGCCACGCTCGGTCATGCCACCCACGAACTCCTTGAGCGTCAGGAACGTGCCGGTCAGGTTGCCGTCGATGATGGCCCGCCAGTCCTGTTCGGTCACCTGGTCCATCGTGGACGGACCGGGCTCGAAGCCGGCGAACGTGCACAGCACGTCCACGGGGCCGAGCTCGCGCTCGGCGGACTCGTTCAGGTTGGCGAGATCCGCGCTCGACAGGGTGTCCGCCGGCACGCCGACGGCCTCGCCGCCGCTCGCCCGGATGTCCGACACGACCTCGTCGATGGCGTCCTTGTCCCGCCCGCTCACCACGACCTTCATGCCGTTCGCCGCGAAGTACCGGCACGTCTGCCCGCCGATCTCGCCCGAGCCTCCGGTCACGACGGCGACCTTTCCGGCGAGGTCGGGGTAGGTGGGAATGCTCGTGGTCATGGAGATCGATCCCTTTCATCATGGTGGCCGGCAGCGCGCCCGCGGGTCAGGAGAAGCGGTACTCGGTGAAGTCGGCCAGCCGCCTGTAGCCGACCCTCTCCACGACCGCCAGCATCGATTCGTACTTCAGGAAGTGGGTACACACGCAGGCGTCCGCGCCGTTGTCCAGCGCCCGCGCGGTCACCTCGCCCAGCAACAGCGTGGCGTAGCCCCCGGAGCGGTGGTCGGGCGAGACGAACACGCCGGCCGGCCGGACCACGCCGGCGATCCGCAGGCCCCAGCCGGCCGCGCCGACCGGGGTGCCGTGCTCGTCCTCCCAGACGATCTGGCGGTTGCCGGCGAGCTGCCCGCCGGCGAGCTGGCGGGCCCGCTGCGCGATCTGCTCGGGCGGCAGCCCGGAGTCCCGCATGCCGGCCATGAACCACTCGGCGACCGTCTCCAGGTCGTCCTGAGTGGACATGCGCGGCCCACCGGCGGCGTCGGCCGGCCGGGTCGTCTTGGTGCAGACCATCAGCCACTGGTCGCGCTCGCTGTTGGCGGTCTTGCCGGTGAGCTCGGCCCAGCGGGCGGCGAACACCTTCGCGGACTGGGCCGCACCGGCGACGCCCTCGAGGTCCGGCAGGACGGTCACGAGGTGCTCGGCGAGCGCGCGGGCGGCGTCGTCGGGCATCTCCGACAGCGGCATCCGGTAGGGCAGCCGGGCGAACGCGGCGCCGACGAGCTCGCCGCTCGCGTCGGTCACCCAGGAGAACACGGGGTCACCCTGACCCGGCGGCACGCCGTTGGGGTCCAGCGCGTGCACCAGCAGCACGTTGTTGCGCGCGGGCTCGCGCTCGAGGAAGCCGCCGACCCGCTCCGCGAACTCCGCGGGACTCGCCGTCGTGTGCACCCGCATCGTGTCCACCACCGTTCCCACCCCCTCAGCGCCGCCGGGCGGCCAGGATGCCGCCGGCGATCCCGCCGACCAGCAGGCCGGAGAACCGCCCGATCGGGATCAGCGGCGCCACCTTCTCGGTGGCGAAGTACGCCGGCGAGGCCAGGCTCGCGGCCGCCGAGACGAGGCCGGCCACCGCGAGCGGCTTCGGCAGCTCACCGCCGCGCAGGCCGGCCAGCGCGAGCGAGCCGGTCAGCACACCGAAGCCGACGCCGTGCACCGGGCCGCCCGCGGCGAACGCGGTGTCGTTGAGCCGCACGGCCTTCTCGTCGTCCTCGCGTGCGTCAGTGGTCAGCTGCGCGGTGCACGCCACCGAGGTGGCCAACGAGGCCACCGTCGCGGTGCCGCCGGCGAGCGCGGCCGTACGCAGCGACCGGGAGCCGGACCGCTTCGCCAGCCGCGCCACCGTCGCCGTGAACCTCGCCACCGACAGCAGCGACGCCACCTGCCCGACGGCGCTGACCCGGCCCGCCTTCGGACTCGCGTCATACCACTTGCGGACGTCCTCCGGCGCGGAGCCGGGCCGCGGTGGTGGGCCGCCGGCCAGCTTGATCGAGCCGCCGACGCTGCCGACGAAGGCAGCCGCGGCGAGCGGGCCGGACAGCGCCCCGAGTTCGCGGGAAGTCATTGCGGCACAAACCTTTCGCATCAGAGCGGGGTGGAGGGGGTGACGGTCTGCTCGTGGATGACGGCGTCGTACCAGTCCAGCAGCGAGCCGCCGGTCAGGTAGTGGTCGTCGGGCCGCGAGTCGTCGCAGACCGAGCCGATGACCCGGCCCTTCACCTGCTGGCGCAGCCACCCGGCCACCGGCTCCGGCGCCTCCGCCCGCAGGTCGACGAGGTAGCGCGGCAGATCGTTGGCAAACGGCCGCTCGTGGAACTCGTCCGGCTGCGTGGGTGTCTCGAGTGGACGGCCGGCGAACGGTGGCGCGCTCCAGCCGGAGCTCACCGTGCCGTGGTCGTAGGTCAGGCCGACGGAGACGTACCGCTCGCCGAACAGCTCCGCGAGCGTCGCGCCGGTCGGCTTGAACGTCAGCGAGCCGCGTGGCGGCACGGAGATGTCCAGCGACTCGGCCCGCACGCTGTGCGCGTTAGTCGACCAGTAGGCGATCTTGTCCCCGGTGTACTGGTGCCACCAGCGCAGGTTCTCCGCCATCTGCTCGTCGCGGTAGCCGTCGTCGACCAGGTGGTAGGCGTAGTGCTCGTAGAAGGCCACGATCTGGCGCGCGTGCTGCACGGCCAGCTCGTGCCCCATGCCCGACCCGCCGGACTCCTGCACCAGCCGCAGTGCGGCCCGCGCGTGCGCCACGTAGGGGTCCTTCTCCTTTACCTGCATGATGAACCACGGCACGTGGTCCGGGCGGCTCGGGCGGATGACGTCGAGGTGCGCGGCGAGCTCGGCGGACCGGTCCGGCGCGACCTTCGCCACGTACTCGGCCACCGCGTCGTACACGGGAAGCCGGGTGTCGATCACGCCGACGCCGACGAGCTGCACGAGGTCGTCAGGGTGCGCGGCGTTCCACTCACGCAGCCACGCGACCGCGTCGCGCATCTCGCGGACCCGCCACGGCACGCCGGACTCCTTCACCAGCGTGTCGAGGTCGCCGTAGCCCGAGCGCACGTAGTCGTTCAGCGGCAGCGCGACGTCCCAGTCCTCCTCCGTGGCCACCGCGCGGAAGCCGAGCTCGGAGACCAGGAAGCGGACGACCCGGTGGATCGTCGTGAACTGCTCGCGGGCGCCGTAGGTGGACCCGCCGAGGCCGACGATCACCGCGTCGCCGACCAGGCCGCGCAGCGGCTCCAGGTCGTCGGTCGGCGCCGCCGGGTCCGTGGTGGCCAGCGGCCGCGCGTTGGCCTTGATCCAGTTCGCCACGTCCTGCCGGACCGCGGCCTCGGCGTCGGGGCTCGGCAGCCTGTGCGCGTTCATATGTCGTCCACTTCCTTCTTTCCAAGGGCGGTCGAGAGGGTGCTCAGGCGGGCTCGGCGATGATCATGTCGGTCGGGCCGGCCGGCCACATGACCCGCGTCTCGGCGAGCTTCAGCCCGGCGGAGGCGAAGAGCCGCTCCCACTCACCGACCGTGCGGATGCCGCCGCGGTGCAGCGCGAGCTGCGTGACGTCCAGCAGCTTGCCCGGGTGCGGGCCGTTGCCGTCGGGCAGCACCGGCTCGAGGATCAGGATCCTCCCGTTCGGGTCCATGGCCTCGCGGATGTTGCCCAGCACCTTGCCCGCCTCGGGGTCGTCGTAGCTGAACAGGATCGAGGAGAGCACGTACACGTCGCCACCCGTGGGCACCGACTCGAACATGTCACCGGCGACACCGTCCGCGCGGTCGGCGATGCCGACCCTGGCGAACACCCGCTCGGCGCCGCCCACCACGTGCTCCTCGTCGAACACCGTGGCCTTCAGGTTCGGGTAGTGCGGCGCGACCGCGGCGATCAGCCAGCCCTCGCCACCGGCGATGTCGATCAGGTGCTTCGCGTCCGACAGGTCGTAGTTGGCGAACGCCACCGAGTGCGCCTCGCTGGCCAGGTTCCCCATGGCCTTGCCGAAGAGCGCGACCTCCTCGGGGTGGCTCTGCAGGTAGTTCCACATCGTCGTGCCGTGGGCCTTCTCGAAGGCGACCTCACCGGTGCGCACGGCATGCGCGAGCTCGGTGTAGGCCACCAGCCGGGTCCGGCCGCCGACGTCCTGGGCGATCTCCTTCATCGAGCCCTCGACCCCGGAGCGCAGCGTCTCGCCCAGCGAGTTCAGCCCGAACACGCGCGGCGAGACCTCCTCGAACACACCGAGCCCGGCCAGGCCGCGCAGCAGCCGGAACAAGTTGCCCTCGTGCGCGCCGACGGCCCGCGCGACCTCCGTGACCGGGCGTGGGCCCTCGGCGAGCTCGTCGGCGACGCCGAGCTCGGCGGCGACCGAGATCATCTGGGTGGCCAGCGCGCCGTAGAGCATCTCCATCATCTGCATGGGCGGCGGCGCTTCGCCGTTGTAGGGCAGGGCGTAGGAGCCTGGAGTGGTCACTGGAACTGCCTTTCTCACTGCGAGGCGGACA
Organism: Actinophytocola sp.; assembly: GCF_050699935.1. Classification (NCBI taxonomy): domain Bacteria; kingdom Bacillati; phylum Actinomycetota; class Actinomycetes; order Pseudonocardiales; family Pseudonocardiaceae; genus Actinophytocola; species Actinophytocola sp. Next base: position 42,458 of record NZ_JBOHGB010000028.1, on the reverse strand, counting down.
GGCCACCGTCGACGTAGAGGATCTGGCCGGTGATGAAGCTCGACCGGGGGCCGGCGAGGTAGATCGCGGTGTTGGCGACCTCCTGGAGCTCCGCGACCCGGCCGAGCGGGGTGCGCGCGGCGACCATGTTGGCGAAGTCGGGGTTCTGCAGCGCCGCCTCGGACAGCGCCGTCCGCACGAACCCGGCGCCCACGCCGTTGATCGAGATCTGGTGCTTGCCCCACTCCGACGCCAGCTGCCTGATCAGCAGGTGCACGCCGGCCTTGCTGGCGCCGTAGGCGGAGAAGCCGCCGATGGCGAGCCCGACGTGGCCGCGCACCGAGGTCAGGTGGACGATCCGGCCACCCGTGCCCTGCTTGATCATCGCCTTGCCGACGGCCTGGGAGAGCAGGAACGCGCCGGTGAGGTTGATGTCCACCACGCTGCGCCACTCGGCGGCGTCGAAGTTCTCCGCCAGGTTGAGCTTGAGGATGCCCACGCAGTTGACCAGGATGTCGACGCCGCCCCAGTCCTGGGTGAGCGTGTCGACCAGGCCGGCCACGCTGTCCGGGTCGGTGGTGTCGAACGCGTGGCCGCCGGTCCGGTTCTCGCCGGTGGCAAGACGATCGGCGAGCTCCTGACACGAGTCCTCTTCCAGGCCGGCGATCGCCACATCGGCGCCGTCGGCCGCGAGTCCGGCGCTGATCACGCTGCCGATCTCGCCGTCCCCGCCGGCCACCAGGGCACGCTTGCCCGCCAGCGGCTTGCTCAGCTCGCCGATCGTCTCGACCATGTGCCTCACACCTCGTGAATGGCCAGGGCGTAGCCGCCGCCGGGGTTCTCCCGGGAGATCGGCACCTCGCCGCCGACGGTCAGGTGCCGGACGCCGGTCAGGCCCGGGACGGGCTCGGCCACGACGCGCCGGTCGGTGGTGCCGTTGCCCAGCTCGCCCTTGTCGTTGCAGCCCCACGCCCAGACCGTGCCGTCCTCCAGCAACGCGAGCGTGTGCCCGTAGTTGCCCGGGTTGGCCTCGCCGCCACCACCGGTGCCGGTGACCTGCTTGACCCGGCTCAGGCCCTTGACCTCGACCGGGGTCAGCTTGTCCTCGGTGGTGCCGTCGCCGAGCTGGCCGCGGTCGTTGATGCCGAACGAGCGCAACGTGCCGTTCTCCAGCAGCACCACGGTGTGGTGGTAGGCGCAGGTGGCGGCGACCGCCGTGGAGATGCCCTCGACCTTCTTGGGGCTGGACAGGTGCTCGAGGTCGCCGTGGCCGAGCTGGCCGCGGTCGTTGTCGCCCCAGGTCCACACGGTGCCGTCGGTCTGGATGGCCACGCTGTGCCCGCCGCCGGCGGCCAGCGAGCGGACCTCGCCCAGGCCGTCGATCTTGGTCGGGGCCGGCCGGCTGTCGTAGCCGCGGCCGGCGTGCTCCTGGTAGGTGCGGCCGGGCACCCGGTCGTTGGCGTCCGGGCCGTCGCCGAGCTGGCCGTAGTCGTCCCGGCCCCAGGTCCACACGGTGCCCTCGGCGCACAGCGCGATCGCGTGGCCGCCGCCGGAGATCAGCTGGACGACCTCCTCGATGCCGTCGACCCGGACCGGCACGGGGTGCAGCCGCAGGTTCGCCGGGCCGAGCAGGCCGAAGAAGCCGCCGCCCGCGCCCCACACGGTGCCGTCCTCGAGCAGGTACAGCGTCTGCCCGCCGCCGGGGACGACGTCCTTGATGTCCGTGAGGTTCTTGACCGGTTCCGGCCGGTGCGCGTTGACCTCGACCGCGCCGTTGCCGACCTGGCCGAAGGCGTTGCGGCCCCACGAGACGGCGGTGCCGTCGTCGAGCAGCGCCACGACATGGCCGCTGCCGGACTCGATCGTGCGCACCCCGTCCAGGTCGGACACCGGGGCGGGGCTCGGCCGGCCGGTCGTGCTGCCGTCACCGAGCTGGCCGTTCGAGTTGTCGCCCCACGCGCTGACGATCTCAGTCATACCAACTTCCTCTCCTTCGCGGCAGTCCGCCGCGGCGCGCCGAGTTCTGTGTGCGTCCAACCGTCGGCAACCGACGCCGTCCAGGTTCGAACCGGGCATTCCCGACGTCGTGGGTCCGGTGTCCCGCCGCGGTGGGGAACCCTTCCGCGCTGGGCGCTCTTTCCCGTTTTCGCAGGACAGCGGGCCCATGCACGCGGGAAGAAACTCGAGCATGGTTCAAGACGCGGTCGAGCGAAGGAGTGCCAATGCGGTGGATCGTGCACGGCGAGCGGCGGGTCTACGCGAGCTCGTACATGGACCTCTACCTGTCCGATGTGGAGGTTCCGGGCGGCGAGCGGTACGAGCACCACCTGGTCCGGCTGCCGCGGTCGGTCGGCACGCTCGTGCTCGACGCGTCGCGCGTGCTGATGGTGTGGCGCCACCGGTTCACGACGCAGACGTGGAACTGGGAGCTGCCCGGCGGGTGGGTCGACCCGGGCGAGAGCCCCGAGCGGGCCGCGGCACGGGAGACCGAGGAGGAGACCGGCTGGCGGCCGGGCGAGCTGGCCGAGCTGGCCTACATCCAGCCGTGCGCGGGGATCACGGACGCCGAGCAGTTCCTCTACCTCGCCACCCACGCGCACTACGCCGGCCCGCCCCGGCACGCGTTCGAGTCCGAGCGGGTGGCCTGGATCCCGCTGGCGGACGTCCCGGCGATGATCGCCCGCCACGAGATCGTGGGCGGGGTGACGCTGGTCGGCCTCTGGCAGGTCCTCAGTGGACAGTCCGACGCGCCGGCCCCCCGAACGGCGGCGTAATGCCTGCTGCAAGATCAATAACGAGACAACCGCATCCTCCTCCATCGTCGGCATCGACTCACCGGACGTAACGCCGCGCCCAACGCGTACGAACCTCAGTCGGACACGTTTCATCCGATTCGCCGGCACAGGACGGAGACCCGAACGGTGGCCGAGACGACGAGGAACACGCCCACTTCAACGACCCAGCCCGCTATCGACCTGACAGCCAGTGCGCGAAAGTGGCGGACCAGGTTCGCGAACACCCGAACGCCGATCGGCGCAACCAGGGTGGTCGAGGACGCAGCAACGATCCAGGGCATGCTGCGCACGTGGCCGAAGTTCGACCACGGCGACGACGAGCACACCGAGGCGTTGGCACTGAGAAAATCGCTGTCCAGCACCCAGTCGGACGAGGCCCTCCGCATGAAGCTGCTGAACGTCGAGGAGCAGACCGACAGGTTCGTGATCATCATGGCGGCGCTGGAGAAAGGGCTGCCGCAAGAGCGCAACGCACTGGGCGTGGTCGCCGACGACCGCCTCGAAGCGGTCTGCATCTGGCAGGTCCTCACCGGCACCGGCCGCGTAGCCAGTGAGCAGGATGCCAACTTCTGGGACACGAGCTGGAAGAAGGCGTTGTACGTCCCGGAGCTCACCGGCGCGCCGTGGAACGTCGGCTGGCCGACGCCCCAGAAAGGGGTCACGGGCGGCGGGAGGGCGTTGGTCAACGCCCTCAAGGAGAAGGGCAGGCAAGAGGGGTGCGACGGCATTGCACTGGTCGGCCTCGCCTGCAACATCGACTTCTACCCGAAAGTCGGCTTCACGCTCTTCAAGGGCCACTCGTTCGTGATGAGCTTGCGCACGTAACGCCAGGACAGCGCGGCCCCGCCTCTCGGTACGGGCGCCGCGCTGCTCTCGACGTCCCTCAGGCGGCGCGCTGCTCGACGGTGTCGCGAACCGCGGCGATCACCTGGTACACCTGGGCCGTCGACAGGTGCGGGCCCATCGGCAGGCTCAGCACCTCCTCGGCGAGCCGCTCGGCGACCGGCAGGGTGCCCGCACCGAGGCCCAGCTCGGCGAACGCCGGGGAGCGGTGCGGGGCCACCGGGTAGTGGATCAGCGTCTCGACCCCCGCCGCCGCCAGCCGCTCCCGCAGGGCCGTGCGCGCGGCGGCGCGCACCACGAACAGGTGCCACACCGGCTCCGCCCACTCGCTGACCACCGGCAGCACCACCCCCGGCACACCGTCCAGTTCGGACAGGTACCGGCCGGCGACCGCGACCCGGCGGGCGTTCCACTCGTCCAGGTGCGCGAGCTTCACCCGCAGCAGCGCCGCCTGCAGCTCGTCCAGCCGCGAGTTCGTGCCCTTAACCACGTGGTGGTACTTCACCGTCGACCCGTAGTTACGCAGCAGCCGCACCTTCGCCGCCAGCGCGGCGTCGCTCGTGACGACCGCGCCGCCGTCGCCGTGCGCGCCCAGGTTCTTCCCCGGGTAGAAGGAGAACGCCGCCGCGTACCGGGAGCCGACCCGCGAACCCCGGTGGAACGCGCCGTGCGCCTGCGCCGCGTCCTCCACCACCGCCAGCCCGTGCCGGTCCGCGACCGCGAACACGGCGTCCAGGTCGACCGGCTGCCCGTACAGGTGCACCGGGACGATCGCCCGCGTGCGTGGGGTCACCGCCGCGGACACGGCGCCGGCCTCGAGCAGGAACGTCGCCGGGTCCGGCTCGACCGGCACCGGCGTGGCGCCCGTCGCTGCGACCGCGAGCCAGGTGGCGACGAACGTGTGCGACGGAACGATCACCTCGTCGCCCGGCCCGATGTCCAGCGCGCGCAGCGTGAGCACGATCGCGTCCAGCCCGGACCCGACGGCCACACAGTGCCGGCCGCCGCAGTACGCCGCGAACTCCGCCTCGAACGCCTCGTTCTCCGGGCCGAGGAGGTAACGCCCGGACGAGAGGACCCGCGCCGCGGCCGCGTCGAGGTCGCCGCGCAGCTCGCGGTAGGCGGCGTCCAGGTCGAGGAAGGGGATCGTCATGCCGCGCTCCTGGCGTCGGAGAGGAACTCGTCGTAGTCGCGGTAGTACTCGGACTCGTCGTAGGGCTCGGACACCAGCCACAGGCCCACCGTGTCCGGCGCGAAGTTGACCATGTCCCGCCAGACCATCGGGCCCACGTACAGCCCGCGGCCGGGGTGGTCCAGCACGTACGTGCGGCGCGCGAACCCGTCGTCCACCACCACGTCGAAGCTGCCGTGCACCGCGACGATCAGCTGCCGCAGCCGGCGGTGCCCGTGCGCGCCGCGCTCGGCGCCGGGCGGCACGTGGTGGATGTAGTACGCGCGCCGGACGACGAAGTCGATCTCCTTGCCGGACTCGACGACGGTCAGGCTGCCGCGCGGGTCGGTGTGCTCGGTGAGCTCGACCATCCGGCACGCGCTGATCCGCCCCACCTCGGGTAGCACCTCGGTCACCGGCAACCACCACCCTCTCGGCACGACTCGTCCGGACCGTCACGCCGAGGGTGCCACCGACCACCTCGCCGACCGTTCGAGGACGCCTCGAAGCCGTGCCGCGCAAGGGTTTTCCCGCCCTAGCATGGCCGCATGCGCGTACTGTTCTCCACGCTGACGGCGTACGGCCACTTCTTCCAGGCGCTTCCGCTGGCGATCGCCGCGCGGGACGCGGGCCACGAGGTGGTGTTCGCGACCGGGGAGGTCCGCCACGGGCTGCTGACCGAGCTCGGCCTCGAGGTCGTCGCCGCCGGGCGGGAGACCGAGGAGCTCGTCGCCGAGGCGGCCCGCACCGTCGGGGTGCCGCCGCCGAGCGAGCAGAAGGCCCCGGACCGCCGCGCCATGGAGCTGATCTCGAAGGAGTTCTGCCGGCTCGCCCCGAAGTCCTATGTGGATGACCTGCTGCCGGAGTTCGAGCGGCGCCGGCCGGACCTGGTGGTCCACGCGTCGTACAACCCCGGCGCCGGCCTGGCCGCGAAGGTGGCCGGCATCCCGGCGCTGTGCCACGCGTTCGGCCGCATCCGCCCGGCGAAGGACTACCTCATGGTCATGTCCGAGGAGGTGCTGCGCGAGTACGCCGCCACCGACCTCGGCCTCGAGTTGCCCGCGACGTACACCACCTACCTCGACCACCCGTACCTCGACATCTGCCCGACGTCGTTGCAGGACCCCGACTTCGTCGCCGCCAGCGGCGAGCGTCGGTTCGAGATGCGCCCGGTCGGCTTCAACCCGCCCGGCGAGGTGCCGGACTGGGTTCGCTCGCGCTCGGCCTCGCGGCCACTGGTGTACCTCACGCTCGGCACCGAGTCGGACAACCGGGTGCTCGAGATGATGCGCGCGGCCATCGCCGGTCTGTCCACACTGGACGTCGACGTGCTGGTGGCGACGCCCAAGCTCGCCGGCGAGCTGGGCGAGGTGCCCGACCGGGTCCGGGTCGAGCCGTGGGTGGCGCAGGCGGAGCTGCTGGGGCACGTGGACCTGGTGGTCCAGCACGGTGGCAACGGCACCACGTTCGGCGCGCTCGGCTCGGGCGTCCCGCAGCTGTTCCTGCAGAACCTGCCGGGCCCGGACCAGCTGCTCAACGCGGGCATGGTGTGCGACGCGGGCGCGGGCGCACGGCTGCGCCACGAGGAGATCACCGCGGACGCCGTCGCCGAGGCGGCGAAGTCCCTGCTCGGCGACCCGGAGCGGATCGCGGCGGCGAAGGAGATCGCCCGGCAGGTGGCGGACATGCCCTCACCCGCCGAGGTCGCCCGCCGCCTGCCGGACTACACCTGACTCACGCCTGACTCCTACCCGGTCGAGCCCCGAGGTGGTATTCAGGAGATCCACCGTCCTCGACGCGAAGTCTTGTTTGTCTACGCACTTGTGACCTGGTCGTATCGACTCTGCCAATCTGGTCAGTCACAAGGCGTCCGCCGCCTAGCTCCTCGGCGACGCCGGCACCGCCCTCGCCCATGCGCACAGCCTGCCGCTCGCCGCGCCGCACCGACTGCTGGTCGACACGGCCATGGCCATACCACCCGCGGAAACCCCAACCCCCGTAGGCCACCAGGAGTGACGATTACGCTACAACGTCACTCGGGCGGTGGCTTGTGGATCACTGCTGGCCTGGGCACGGTCGAGTGGGGCTCCAACGTTCGCTGATGAAGGCGGGTGGTGTGCGATGGCTTCGCCATTGACATTCCTGTGGTTGGAGATCACCGGGAAATGCCAGCTCGGATGCGCCCATTGCTATGCCGATTCAGGGCCACGAGGTTCTCACGGCGTAATGACGACATCAGACTGGTGCCGAGTGATCGACGAGTCGACGACGTTGGGCATTGAAATGGTGCAGTTCATCGGCGGCGAGCCGACCATGCATCCAGGTCTACCACACTTCGTCGATCATGCGCTCGGGCGCGGAATCGAAGTGGAGGTGTATAGCAACCTCGTCCACGTCCGGCCCGAACTCTGGGAGGCCTTTACTCGGCCCGGCGTTCGATTGGCGACGAGCTACTACGCGGACAGCGCAACGCAGCACGCGGCAATCACCAAGCGCCGAGGCAGTCACGCTCGAACCAAGAGCAACATCGTCGAGGCGCTACGACGTTCCATACCGCTCCGGGTCGGGATGGTGGACGTTCACGACGACCAACGAGTCGACGAGCCCGCGATGAGTTGGTCTCCTTGGGCGTGCGGGAGATCGGATACGACCGGCTACGGCAGGTCGGTCGCGGTGTCCGCACGCAAGCGGCCGACGTCGGCCAACTCTGCGGAAACTGCGCGTCCGGCGTCCTGGCCGTGTCTCCGGAGGGTGCCGTCTGGCCGTGCGTGTTCTCCCGCTGGCTGCCGGTCGGCAACGTACGCGAGCAATCACTAGGGGGAGATCGTTGCGGGAGACCAGTGTCAAGGCGTCCGCGCCGAGCTGGCCGAACACTTTCAGCTCGCGCCCGTCGGCGCATGTGATCCGAGGTGTGAGCCGTACACGGCCGGGTGCCACCCGGAGTGCAACCCGTCCTGTAGCCCGCGCTGCAACCCGATCGCCTGTAGGCCGAACTGCCTACCGCCTAGGCGATAACGAAGCCCGCTTCGGTTGCGAGTTGCCCGGAGAGCGTCACGGCCTGCTCCTCGGTGATCTTCGCACCCACGAGCGTGAGGAGTCCGGTCGCGCCGTCCAGTCGCGAGCTGGTCAGGTCGCAGTTCGCGGCGCGGCGCGCCCGGAACTCCGCTCCCTTGAACTCGCACTCCGAGAAGATGACACCGGACAGGTCCCCGTCGATGGTCGCTTCGGTGAACGTGCAGCGATGAAACGCGATCACTCCGTGCCGCTGGTCCACATCTAGCCGGGCGTAGTCCAGCTTGCAGTCCTCGAAATAGAGATCTTCCGCCTTCAACAGCCCTAGCTGGAACCCAACGGCCTGGCAACTCACCAATTCCACGCGGCGGGCAGTCACCTTCTCCCAAGCCGCATTAGCCACAACGACATTGCTCAACGCGACGTCAATCAGCTCAAGTCCGATGAGTCGAGAACCAGTCAGATTCGACCGTGCGACCGCGGCGTTCTGCAACGAGCCTTGCCCCACTGCATCCGCTTGGTCGACGTCCTCCGCTTGGCCGTCGTTGTAGGAAAACCGTCCGGTCAACGAGAGTTCCGAAGTCGGAAGATCCTCGATATCGATCGGACGCCTCAACGTCGCCCCTGCAACCGTGCGACTGTCCATGGCCTCACGCTACCGGCGCGGCTGAAGTACCACATAGCCCCCGTCGCCACAATCGTCGTTTCGCGGCGGGCAACTGCACCAGGCAATCAGACTGATCAGCAAGCATGTCCGTAGCCAGCTAGGATTCTCTCCGCGTGGCGGTGCAGAGGTTCGGCGAGGTCGGGGTAGTCGCCGCCGTCGATGCGGCTGAGCAGCCGGGCAAGCACGTAAAGCTGCGCGAGCCGCCCGGCTGGTGTGTCGAGTGTCGTGGCGAACAAGGTGTGCACGTGTTGGGCGACCGTGGGCACGAGCAGGCTGTAGCAGTACAAGGTCGCCTCGTCCGTGCCGGTCGGGCCGGTGCCCCACAGTTCCCAGTCGAGTAGGCCGAACCGTGGACGCAGGAGGTTGGACCAGTGCAGGTCACCGTGCACGGTCGCCCACCCTGTGACGGTCGTGTCGACGTCGTCGCCGAACCGCTCGCGGACACGCCGGGTGACCTTGTCCTGGTCGGCGTTGACCCGTTGCGTCGGTGTCGACGCCAGCGTCGCGAGGGCGCCGTCGAGATCAGCCCACCAGCGTGCCGTGAGGTCGGGCTGGTTGCGAAGTACGTCGGTGGGCGAGCACGGCTGGCCGGACAGCAGCGTCATCACCTCCGCACGCTGGCAGCGCCCGTCGGTCCACTCGTAGACGTCGAGCACCCGTGGTTTGCGGATACCGCTGATCGCGTCCGCATCGGCGGTGCCGGTCCAGTGTGCGCCGGTTGCCCATTCCGGTTCTTGCGAGACGACCCGCAGCCAGCGATCGCCACCTGTGCCCAAGGCGGGGGCGCTAATCGACCGCAGCCGCCACCCGAACACCGGCTCCCCAGTCACGGTTATGTCGAAGTGGTGCGCGGCGCGGTCGAGGTTGTTGCGCATCCATCGCCTGAACCAGGCGTCCGCCTCGCTGGTGTCGGTCACGCCTGCATCCTTCCCGACAGCTGTCACGATGGCAGGACATGCCGCAGGTAGCGCGCCGGTCCGTCGAGGTAGCGGCGCCAGTGCTCGACAAGTTCGAGGTCTGCCCACTTCACCCGGCGCATGCCGTGCTCGCCGATCTCGACGATGTCTGCGTCAGGGGTCGAGGCCAGGATCGGCGAGTGTGTCGCGCAGACAACCTGCGCGCCTGACTCGCCGAGTTCGTGCATGACGCCGACCAGATGCAGGCACGAGGAGAACGACAGCGCTGACTCGGGCTCGTCCATGACGTAGAACCCGGGATCGCGGAACATCGCACGGAACACGGCGAGGAACCCCTCGCCGTGGCTCATCTGCGCCGTGTTCTCATCCCAGTAGCCGGGGACACCGCCCAGGTTTTCCGTCATGCTGAACGCGGTCTCGGCGCGCAGAAAGATGCCCTTCTTCTTCAGTCGCGGACCGGCCAGCATCCGGGCACCCTGGGCGGTGGTCTCCAGCCGCAGCACTTCGCCTAGCGGTGTCTTGGTGTTGTCCGCGCTTCCCATCTTGCGAGCTGCTCGCCCGCCTCGTGCGTCCAGTTTGAAACCCTCGGCGATCGCTTCGACCAGCGTGGACTTGCCCGAGCCGTTGTCACCGACGAGGAACGTCACCGGGTGGGTGAACGTCAGCCCATGCTCGACCAACTCAGCCACGCTCGGCACGGTGTACGGCCACAGCTCGAAGTCATCGGGGCGCAGATTCTCCGGCACGTATGCGCGGCGGACGAACACACAGTCTCCCTGCTAGTCGTAGTTGGGCTGACAGCCGCCCTTGGGGCCGCACGGGCCGGTGCCCGTTGGCCAGCATTGCGGATTACACGCCGGGCTGCAGTTCGGCCCGCACTTCGGGTCACACGGCCCTTTACCCATCTCTATGGCTCTGAACTGATCGGCAAGTGTCGAGGCAGTCGCGAGCATGCGCGGACCGGCGAGAATGTCGGCGAGCGCCTCGCCCCGCACGTTGCCGATCGGCAGCCAACGGGCGAACACGCATGGCCAGACCGAGCCATCAGGTGCTACCGCGATCTTCCCCTGCCCGCACTGCCCGCACAGTTGGGACACACTCGGCTGCTCCGTTCGTATCCCGCGACCGACCTGGCGAAGATGATCGACACGTATCTCCCCGGTAACACCCATCTCGGCAAGCTCGACGCGAGCCTGCTCGACTCGTTGCCCGTCCCGCATGTCGATCACTCCGACCAGCAGTGGAATCGCCCGGCGCACTGCCTCGGCGATGTTCGCTCGGGTCCGTGCGTGGCTGCCTCGGCCACGGGTGATCGACTCGTGCCCGGCGGCATCGTCGGTGTAGTAGCTCGTGGCGACCCGAACACCAGAAGGACGGGTGTTGCAAGCTCTCCACCTCCACAGACCGTCCACGCACAGCGTCCGCAGTTCCGGGCGCTACCTCGACACGACGCAGCCCCCGTCGCCACGCGTGCGCCGAGGGCTGCGGTCGTCAACGGTCAGGGCCGCAGATCAGCGATCCAGGTTGCCGGCCTTGACTGCGGTCAACAGCCCGGCCACGTCAGCGGCCAGAGTCGGTCCGGTGGGGTGCTTGCTGTCGCGGACCAGATCCTTGCTGTGCGCCAACTCGACGCAACCGTTGGCACTGGCGCCGCTGCGGCTGGATTTCCGCCACCTGATGTGCTCGGTCATGACTTCTCCAAATCCCTTACTTCATCAGCGATCAGGATTCGCGGGTCCCCCGCCGCCACGCGCACGCGTCGAGGACTGCGGTCGTCAATGGCCAGGCCGGGGCCCGCCGTGCTGTCGTCTCGGATCAGCGGTCCAGGTTGCCGGCCTTGACCGCGGCCAGCAGCCCGGCCACGTCAGCGGCCAGAGTCGGTCCGGTGGGGTGCTTGCTGTCGCGGACCAGATCCTTGCTGTGCGCCAACTCGACGCAGCCGGAGGCGTTGGCGCCGCTGCGGCTGGACTTGCGCCACCTGATGTGCTCGGTCATGACTTCTCCAAATCCCTTACCTCATCAGCGATCAGGATTCGCGAGTCCGCCGAGGTGAGAGCCAGGTCGGCCATCTCGTCGAACAACGCTCCGAACCGCTCGACGTCACTCTCATTCTCCACCCACACGCCGCCGGCCGCGTGCTCCAGGTAGACCGCGGGCGGATCGTCGCCGGCGTATCCGACGATGTAGAAGGCGCCGGACATCGTCCCGTAGGAGCCCACGGAGTACGGGACCACCTGAATCGCCACATTGTCCCGCTCGTCCATGTCCAGAAGGTCGTTGAGCTGCTCGATCATGACCGAAGCGTCACCGACCACGCGCCGGATGACGGCTTCGTCGATGAGCGCGTGGAGCTTGAGCGGCGACGACTCGGTGAGCCGTGCCTTCCGGCTCATGCGGGCCGTGACATAGCGCTCGGTGCGATCCGACGTGTGGAACTGGCGCCCCGAGACGTTGAGCGCCCGCGCGTACGCGGCCGTCTGCAACAGGCCGGGGAGCGCCAGCGGCGTCAACATACGCTCCGTATCCGCCTCGGCCTCCGCCCTGAGAAACGCCCGGAACGCTCGCGAGCTTCCTGCCGGCGTCACGACCCGAGTGGCCCGCACGCCAGCGTCCTCCCACAGTTGAGCAGCCTCCTCGCGCTGCTCGGGAGTCGCCTGGTACAAGCCGAGAAGTGCCTGAAGTGCGGCCCAACCTGGGCGAATCTGCCCAGTCTCGTACCGGCTCATTGTCGGTTCCTTCACGCGAAGCAACTGCGCGCCGTCCACCAGATGGAGCCCGGCGTCGATCCTGAGCCGTTCGAGGAACAGGCCGAGGCGACGCTTGCGCCTCGTGGGGGTCGTGGCCATGTGCATAGCGTAGCGTGGTTCTAATAGAGGTAAGTACGCTCGAGTGGGTTATTGTAAGGCGTACTTGCGCCTATTATATTACGCACTTGTCGACCTCGTGTCGGCAGGCGGGCGGGAGGGTCGACGGTCTCCCTTACCTCAGCCCCTCCCGCCCGTCCTTCGAGGTAGAGGAGGTGCGCAACATGACCGCGAGCCGCGAGGCGTTCTGCTGGATGACCGCGCAGGCGGACGGCACCGAGCATGCGGTGACCGACGTTGCACAGGCGACCGGCATCGAGGCTGCTCGGGGTTGGTTCGAGCCGCTCTGCGGCCAGCGATTCCTGGTCGCATGCATGGATGTCGGACCGCTCGGCAGGTGCGCAGAGTGCGAGCTGTTCGTATGCGTACGGGCCGACCTTCGTGATTTCGAGCAGCGCATGACCGAGTACCGCCGACCTGGCTGGCTGTCGCGCCTGTTGTGCCGCTACGAGCAACCGGCAGACGTGGGCGATCCCCTGGAGCCCCAGAACACGCCCACGTCTGCCGGTGTCCAACTATCGCCCGCCCGTCCCCGTCGGCGGCGAGGGAGGCCCACGGCATGACGCTGACCAGCGCCGACCGAGAGCCCATCGCTTCCGGTCCGCATACGCAGGTGGCTCGGCCGACGACCACGGCCAATGCCCTACGGCGACCCGGACCACCGAACTACTGACCTCTGAATCCCCGCGACGAGTGAGGAATTGATAACCCATGGCCAACACGCCGATGATGTACGCATCGGTTGGTATCGACGCGGATTGCCAGATGTGCTTCCGCGTGCGTGATGGCGGTGAAACCGTCGAGTTCTTTGCCGGTGGCGACCGGGAGGAATTCAGCATCAGCTTTGACACTGACGGATTGCGGAGGTTCATCGACCACGGCACCGACGCCTTGTCGGAGGCAGACAAACAACGGGCAAGCCACGAACGTCCCGACGGACAGGAGCGGGTCGCATGACGCGCCCATCGGAACGGGGAGGTGGCCAGTGAACGCCAAGCTGCCGAAGTCGTCGGTACTGGTGGAGATCCCGAAGTGCCGGATGAAAGCGTCGGTCACCGCGGATCGACGGATCATGTTCAACCTCGGGTGGCCGCACGACGAAACCACGCTCGTGTTCGAGCACCGCAAAGCGTTGCGGCACTTCGTGCGTGTTGCGAACGACATCCTGGCCGCACCATCGCCAGACGACCATTCGACGAGAGACCAGTCGGAGATCGTCAGCCCGCCCGACTGACACGACCAGCAACGCGGACGGCGAGGCCACCCTTCAGGGCCTGAAGCGTCACGGCCGAGCCGCGGGCTCCGGCTCGGCCGGCGCTTCCCCGGCCTGGTCCGCCGCGGCCCGGTCCTCGGCGGCTCGGCGGGCGGTGCTGCGGGCCACCAGCAGTGCCGGCGCGAGGACCACGAGGGTGAGGGCGAGTGGCAGCCAGAACGAGGTGTCGAACGCCTCCGGCGCCGGGGAAACCCGCAACCGCGCGTCCAGCACCACCACGAACAGCGCCACCGCGCCGGACGCGCCGACCTCCTGCGCGATCGAGAACGTGGCCGACGCGCGCGGGATCTGCGCCGGCGCCAGTGCGCGGTACGCCGTGGACATCGCCGGCATGATCGTGCAGCCGGAACCGGCGCCGATCAGCCACAGGGACAGCGCGAGCCGCGACAGGCTCGCGTCCGCGCCGGCCTGGGTGAACGAGAAGAAGCCGAGCACCAGCGCGGGCAGTCCACAGAGGATCACCAGGCCGGACTTGCCGCGGTCCACCAGCCGGCCGGCGACCGGCATGGCCATCGCGACGCCGATGCCCTCCGGCACCAGCATCAGGCCCGACGCGAGCGGCGAGGCGTCCCGCACCAGCTGGTAGTACAGCGGGAACAGCATCATCGAGCCGCTCAGCGTGGCGTTCATGAGGAACTGCGTGCCCACGGTCGCGGAGAACGTCCGGTTGCGGAACAGCCGCAGGTCCAGCAGGGGCCGCTCGGTGCGCAGCGCGTGCCGCACGAACAGCACGCCCAGCCCGGCCCCCGCGAGCGTCGGGAGCAGGAACGACGGCTCGGTCAGGCTGGCGACGGTGCTGACGTTGGCCAGCCCGTACACGAGCAGCGTGATGCCCGGGCAGAGCAGCAGGAAGCCCAGCTTGTCGATCGGCTCCGGGGTCGTCGGCTGGTTGCGGTCGAACCAGACCCACGCCAGGGCGAACGCGATGAGCCCGATGGGCAGGTTAAGGAAGAAGATCCACCGCCACGAGCCGGCATCGACCAAAACGCCGCCCACCACCGGCCCGACGACCGGGGCGAACACGATCGCGATCCCCATCAGCCCCATGGCCCGGCCCATCCGCTCCGGCCCGGCGGCCCGCGCGACGAGCGACGTGCCGACCGGTGCCATCAGCCCCGCACCGATGCCCTGCAGGACGCGGAACACCACGAGCGCGGCCGCGGACCCGGCCAGTCCACATGCGACGGACGCGGCGGTGAACAGCACCACCGCGGACAGCCACAGCCGCCGGCCGCCGAAGCGGTCCGTGGCCCAGCCGGTCAGCGGCACCACCATCGCCGTCGACAGGATGTACGCCGTCGTCACCCACTGCGCGGTCGACAGGCTCACCGCGAAGTGGTCGGCCACCGTGTGCAGCGCGACGCCGACGATCGTCATGTCGAGCACGACCGTGAACGACCCGAGCGCGACGATCAGCGCCACCGCGAGAAGCCTGCGGTCCAACGGCGGCGCGCCCGCCTTCCCAGCAGCCATGGCGATCCTCCCGAGTCGGCAACTTGGGAGCACTCTGGCCGGTCGCCGTCCTGCGGTCGTGGGTCGGCGGTCCCCGCGGCGCTAGGCAATCGGCCCAGACCGGGTCGAGGGTCACTCGAGGACATCTTCCCCCGGACCGGTGATGACAAGCCCACGACGAGGGGACCGGCGCGATCGAGTCTTGATTCAGCCGCTAGCGGCAACGCGTTAGGAGCACATCATGCGATTTCTGTCCGGCCTGCAAGAGCCGAAGGTGGCTGTCATCGGCCTGGGGTACGTCGGTTCGTGCGTGGCCGCCGCCCTGGCCGACCGCGGCCTCGAGGTCGTCGGCGTCGACACCAACACCCGGCTGATCGACGAGCTCAACAATGGTTACTGCAGGTTCGCCGAGCACGGCCTGCCCGAGCTGATCGAGAGTGGCATGGCGTCCGGGAAGCTGCGGGCCACCACCGACGCCGCCACGGTGCGCGACGCGGACGTCGTGCTCGTCACGGTCGGCACGCCGGTGCGGGAGGACGGCTCCCTGGCCGACGAGCAGCTGGGTGGCGCCTGCTTCGAGCTGTCCAAGCACATCCGGCGCGGCCAGCTGATCGTGCTCAAGAGCACGGTCCCGCCCGGCACCACCCGCGGCATCGTCCTGCCGCTGCTGCAGCGCGGCGGCCTCGTGGGCGGGCGGGACTTCGGCCTCGCCTTCACCCCGGAGCGGCTGGCCGAGGGCACCGCGCTCGCCGAGCTGCGCTCGTTCCCGATCGTCGCCGGCGGCCTGGACGACGACAGCGCGCAGGACGCCGCCGAGTTCTGGCGGGACGCCCTCGACGTCGAGGTGATCCCGCTGGACACGCTGGAGGCCGCGGAGATCGTCAAGCTGGCCGACAACTGGTGGATCGACCTGAACATCGCGCTGGGCAACGAGCTCGCGAAGTTCTCCGCCCTGTACGGGGTGGACGCGCTCGACGTCATCCGCGCGGCCAACTCGATCCCGAAGGGCAACGGCAACGTCAACATCCTGCTGCCCAGCGTCGGCGTCGGCGGCTCCTGCCTGACCAAGGACCCGTGGATGGTCTGGTACTCCGCCCGCGAGCGCGGCCTGGAGATCCTGACCGCGCCGGCCGGCCGGGACGTCAACGCCAGCATGCCCGAGTACACCGCGCAGCTGGCGGTCGACCAGATGACCAAGCTTGGCAAGGACCCGGCGACCGCGAAGGTGGCGGTGCTGGGGCTGGCGTTCAAGAACAACACCGGCGACCTGCGGGCCACCCCGACGCTCGACGCGGTCGCGGCGCTGGAGCGGGCATGCGGCCAGGTCAGGATCTACGACCCGCTGGTGGACGTCGAGGAGGCCGCGGAGCTGTTCGGCAAGCCGCAGGCCGCGAGCCTGCACGAGGCCGTGCACGACGCGGACTGCATCGCGATCCTGGCGCTGCACCGCGAGTTCGCGGACGTCGAGTTCGCGGACCTGCCCGTCGCGGACGACTGCCTCGTGCTCGACGGCCGGGCGTACTACTCGCGGGAGAAGATCGCCGAGCTGCGCTCGTACGGCTACCACTACCGGGGGATCGGGCGATGAGTCGAGTCGTGGTGACGGGTGGCTGCGGGTTCATCGGCAGCCACCTGGTGGAGCAGCTGATCGCGCGCGGCGACGAGGTGACCGTCTTCGACGGCGGCCCGCCGCCGCGGTGGCAGACCGTCGCGCGCGAACGTGCCAGGTTCGTGCGGGGCGACATCCTCGACCGCACGGCGTTGGCCAAGGCCATCGAGCCCGGCGTGGACCAGGTGTTCCATCTGGCCGCGGTGGTCGGGGTGGACCAGTACCTGGCGCGCCCGCTGGACGTGATCGACGTGAACTTCACCGGCACGCGCAACGTGCTGGACCTCGCGCACGACGCGGGCGCGAAGGTGGTCGTGGCGAGCACCAGCGAGGTGTTCGGCAAGAACCCCTCGGTGCCGTGGCGCGAGGACGACGACCGCGTGCTGGGCGCGACGGCGGCGGACCGCTGGACCTACTCCTCCAGCAAGGCCCTCACCGAGCACCTGACGTTCGCGTACGTGCGCCAGCGCGGGCTCGCGGCGACGATCGTGCGGTACTTCAACGCCTACGGCGCCCGCCAGCGGCCGGGCTTCGTCATCAGCCGCTCGGTGCACCGCGCGCTGAACGGCAAACCGATGGTGGTCTACGACGACGGCAGGCAGACGCGGTGCTTCACGCACATCTCGGACGCGGTCCGGGGCACGCTGCTGGCCGCGGACAGCGAGGCCGCCAACGGTGAGGCGTTCAACATCGGCAGCATGACCGAGACGACGATCGGCGACGCGATCGAGCTGATCGCCGAGCTGGCCGGCCCGGGCGCGGAGATCACCAAGGTGGACACGATCACCAAGCTCGGCAGGTCCTACGAGGACCTGTCCCGGCGCGTGCCCGACAACGCCAAGGCCGGCCGGGTGCTGGGCTGGCAACCGGAGGTCGACCTGCGCGAGGGGCTGTCCAGGACCATCGAGTGGGCCAGGGACAGCCGGTGGTGGCTGGAGCTGCCCGACAGCGGGGCCGCCTGAGCAGTCCTCAATAGACCTCGCCGCACCGGAACCCGTTTCCGGTGCGGCGAGGTCATGTGTCGGGGCTACAGGCCGAACGCGAGGAGCACGCTGCCCTTGTCGGTCGGGTAGAACGGGTAGTAGCCCGCCATCACGTACACCATGCCGTCGGCGATCACCGCGCCGCCGTTGCCGGAGATGGCCGAGCCGCGGCCCGGCACGCCGTTGACGCCGGCGAAGTCGCGCACCGCGTCGAACTCGAACAGCGGCTCGCCGTCCCTGGCCGAGAAGATGCGGAACTTGCCGTCCGTGCTGCCCTCGTAGAGCAGGCCCGGGGTGGCGCTCACCGCGGGCGTGAACGCCAGCTCGCACATGTCGGGGAACTCCGCCGCGCCACCGGTGGTGCAGCCGTCCGCCGGGTGGTCGGCCCGCCAGACGATCCGGCCGGTGGCCGGGTCGACCGCGAACAGCCGGCTGGGCGTCGCGTGCCAGGTGGCGGCGTAGAGGTAGCGGCCGTCGTAGGCGGTGCCCCACTGGACGCCGACCGCGTCCACGGTCTCCGGCGCGAGCACGGTCTGCCAGGCGATCTCACCGGTGCGCGCGTCGAACGCGTGCAGCCGGCCGTCCTTCTGCCCGACGACCACCAGTGTGCGGCCGCCGGTGCGGACCAGGGTCGCGGCCGCGCCGATGTCCTTGTCCTTGGCGTAGGTGCCCTTGCCGGGGCAGGTCTCGTTGGGCACCTCGGTCAGCTCGCAGGCCGCCGTGTAGGTGTCCGGGTGCGTGACCTGCTGCTTCCACCGCAGCCGCCCGGTCTCGATGTCCAGCGCGAGCATGGTGTCGCTGAACCCGGACTGGCCCGTGGCGTCGTTGCCCGTGCCGACGAACAGCGTGCGGGTGCGCGGGTCGATCACCGGGGTGGCCCACACGCTCGCGCCGGCCGGCACGTGCTTCGCGGCGCCGCTCGGCCACGTGCCGACCTTCTTCGCCGGCGGCAGCGTGAAGAACTGCCAGTCGATCGCGCCCGTGCGGGCGTCGAGGCGGACCACCGAGCCACGGTGCGTGCAGCACGGGTAGCTCGGGTCCCTCGTCGCCCCGCCCTCGCTCGTGGACACTCCGAGGTAGACCTTGCCGTCGTGGACCACGGGCGAGCTGGTCAGGTTGGCCAGCGGGTGCTTGTCGACGTGGGCGACCCACGCGAGCCTGCCGGTGCCACGGTGCAGCGCGTACACCCGGCCGGTGCTGTCGCCGAAGTACACCTTGCCGCCCGACACCGCGGCGCCGTCGCGGACGCCGTTGACCGCGAACTGCTCGCCGCCACCCGTGACCGTGGTGAGGTCGAACGTCCACTTCGTGGCGCCGGTCTTCGCGTCCAGCGCGACGAACTCGGCGTCCGGCGCACCGGTGTACAGCACGCCGTCGACCACGGCGGGCTGGCTGCCCACCCGGGAGTACGGCACGGCGGCGAACGTGTACGCCCACTTCAGCTTCAGGTTCCCCACGGTCCGCGGGGTGATCTCGGACTCGGCCCCGTTGTACCGGGTGCCCGCCTGGTCACGTTGCCAGCTCGGCCAGTCCTCGCCGGCCGGGCGCGGATCCGCCGCGCCCCGCGGCGCGTTGTCCGACGAGCTCGCTGCGACGACGCCCAACGAGGCCATCGCCAGCACGACCGCGCCGAGCGCGAGTGCTTTGACGTTACGGCGCACTGCCTTTCCTTTCCTCGGGTGACTGGCCCGACGAACGCGCGAACGGCGCCCTCACCGCAGGTGGTCGCAGTCGAAGGCGCCGTCTTGTCACGTCCCCGGGCCGGGGTGGTTTGCGCTTGTGCGGTGGCCAGCAACGTTGGTGGGGCCATCGGCGGATCCAGGTTTTCGCTGGCGCGTCGAGAGACCCGGCGAACGTCGCTGGCCACCGCACTGGTCAGGCGGCCAGCACCGCGCCGATGTAGGCCGCGACCGCGACGACCGCGAAGTAGGTCCGGACCTGGTGGGCGATGTGCCACACGTGGCGCTTGGCCGCCCACTTCTCGTCCTGCACGGTGTCGACCGGCCACTTCTCGATCTGCCGCCAGATCGGCCGGTTCACGCCCTCGGAGGTGAGGCCGACGCCGAGCATGCCGAGCGAGCCGATCACGAACAGCGCCGCCGCCACACCGGACGAGGTGACGAACGCCGCGACCATGCCGACAGCGCCCGCGACGACGCCGCCCCACACGGCGATCGGGTGGAAGACGTGCATGTCGATGAGCTGGCAGGTGTTGACGTACCGGCCGTACGGCAACGCGTTCAGCAGCGGCAGGATCGACAGCTTCATGATCCACAAGGTGCCGAGCTGAATGCCCGACCAGGCCAGCACCCAGATGCTCATGATGGTGAGAGTCGTGTCCATTTCCCGTTCCTCTCAGGAGGCCAGCCGCGTGGTGGTCTTGCTGGTCTCTTCCCGGATCTCGAACTTGATCGACCGCGCCTCGGTCATGCAGGCCCGCATCGGCCCGGCCAGCTCGCGGTGCCCCGGGCTCCGCTCCCAGGCCACGAAGTGCTCGAGCGACTCCCACTCGCTGGTGATGAGCCACTGCTCCGGGTCCGATGTGGACTGGCAGACCTGGTCGAGGACGTGCCCCGGCACGCCCCCGGCCACCTCGTACCGGATCCGCGCGTAGGCGGCGAGAAACCGCTCGACGTTCTCCTCCGGCACCCGGATCAGGAACACGATCCGCGCCCGCGGCGGTGCGTCACCCATGTCGCCTCCTAACCGCTCGTACCGGCCGGCTCGTACCGACCGACGACGAGCGCGGTGTTGTACCCGTCGAAGCCGCGTGCGTTGACCAGTGCCAGCGAGGTCCGCGCGGCGGTGGGCTCGCGGACGAAGTTGAGCTCGCAGCCCGGTGCCGGGTCGGTGAGCCCATGGGTGGGCGGCAGCAGGTCGTAGCGCATCGCCTGCAGCGCGGTGGCCACGTCGACCGCGGCGCCGCCCTGGTACATGCGGCCGATGCGGCCCTTCTGCGTGGTGACCGGCACCTCGTCGCCGAGCACCTCGCGGATGGCCGCGGCCTCCACCCGGTCGCACTCGGGCACCCCGAGCGCGTCCGCGAACACGACGTCCACATCGGACGGTTCACGGTCCGCGCGCTCCAGCGCCAGCCGCATGGCCCTGGCCAGCCGCACCTGGTCGCCGCCGTAGCCGGGCCGGCTCGGCCGGCCGTCGTGCGTGGCGGCCCAGCCGAGCACCTCGCCGTGGATCTCCGCGCCCCGATCGAGCGCGTGGTCGAGGTCCTCGACGAGCAGCACCGCGCCGCCCTCGGCCGCCACGTACCCGCTCGCCCCGGCCCCGAAGGGCTGGTACGCGGTCTCCGGGTCGGTGCTCTCCGACATGCGCCGGCTGGCCAGCTGGCAGGTCAGCGCGTACGGCGACAGCGGGCCCTCGGTCCCGCCCGCGAGCACCATCGTGGTGCCGCGCCGGATCGTGCGGGTGGCCTGCGCGAAGCTGTCCAGCCCGCCCGCGCTCTCCGCGACCAGCACGCTGCACTGGCCCTTGAGCTGGTGCAGGATGGAGATCTGCCCGACGCTCGCGGCGTAGAACCAGGCGATCGACTGGTAGACGCTGACCTTGCCGTCCGGCTCGCACCACAACGCGGCCAGTTCGCCCTGGCCGAACTCGTTGCCGCCCGAGGAGCTCGCGAGCGCCACGGCCGTGTCGTACGGGTCCAGGGTGGACAGATCGATGCCGGACTCGTCCAGCGCCTCATGGGCCGCGGCGAAGCCGTGCCAGGTCCACCGGTCGGTGGCCACCTTCAACCGCGGCGGCACGTGGACGTCGGCGTCGAAGTTCGGCACCTCGCCGGCGAGCGTGACCGGGTAGCCGGACGGGTCGAACCGGCTTATCCCGCCCAGCTTCGAGCCACCGTCCAGAATGGACTTCCAGTGCACGTCGGCACCGATCCCGGACGGTGCGACCACCCCGATGCCGGTGATCACCGCGCGAGTCATGACTGTTCCGCCTCCCCGGACTCTATTGTGTTGGTTGCGTTGGGAGACAGAAGGTTCTGGTTGGGCACGTACTTGTGGCTGGTTTGCATCGCGGTCCCCTGAGGTGCGGTTGCGAGGCTCTCGGCCTGATTCGCACTTGGGGTTGACACACGGGGTGTCATGACGCCTCCTTCAAGCGGCTGAAGACCATCGCCGACTGGAACCCGCCGAACCCGCTGCCGACCGAGAGGGCGACGTCCACCCTGGCCTCGCGGGCCGTGTTGGGCGTGTAGTCGAGATCGCACTCCGGGTCGCGCTGCGACCAGTTGGCCGTCGGCGCGATCGCGTTCCGGTCGATCGTCAGCGCGCACGCGGCCATCTCGATCGCGCCGATCGCGCCGAGCGAGTGGCCGATCATCGACTTGATCGAGCTGACCGGGGTCCGGTACGCGTGCTCGCCGAGCGCCTTCTTGAACGCCGCGGTCTCGTGCCGGTCGTTCTGCTTGGTGCCCGAGCCGTGCGCGCAGATGTAGTCCACGTCGGTCGGGTCGGTGCGGCCCTGGTCCAGCGAGACTCGGATGGCCTCGGCCATCTCCAGCCCGTCCGGGCGCAGCCCGGTCATGTGGAACCCGTTGGAGCGGCTGGCGTAGCCGGTGACCTCGCAGTAGACCTTCGCCCCGCGCTCGAGTGCGTGGTCGAGCTCCTCGAGGATCAGCACCGCGCCGCCCTCGCCCATGACGAAGCCCTTGCGGGTGGCGTCGAACGGGCGCGAGGCGTGCTCGGGGTCGTCGTTCTCCGGCGTGGTGGCCTTGATCGCGTCGAACGAGGACACCGTCACCGGGGAGATCGGGCTGTCCGACGCGCCCGCGATGACCACGTCGGCCTCGCCGTCCTGCACGAGGTTCCACGCGTAGCCGATGGCGTCGATTCCCGACGTGCAGCCGGTCGACACCACCTGGGCCGGCCCGTGCGTGCCGTACCGGTGCGCGATGTCGCCGGCCAGGCTCGACGGGACCAGCGCCTGGTAGAGGAACGGGCCGGCGTAGGTGTGGTCGACCAGCCAGTCCTGGCCGGAGTTCGACACCGCGACGTACTCGGCCTCCAGCGCCATCGTGCCGCCGACCGCCGAGCCCATGACCACGCCGGTGTTCTCCAGCGTCCGCTCGTCGAGCTCCAGGCCCGCGTCGGCGATCGCCTCGGCCGCGCACGCCAGTCCGAACTGGACATAGCGGTCCGCGCGGCGGATCTCCCTCGGGGACAGCCCGGCGGCGGCCGGGTCGAAGTCCACCTCGGCCGCCACCTTGGACCGGAACCTGCTCGCGTCGAAGAACGTGATCGTCCGCGTCGCGGTGCGCCCGGCGGTCAGGGTGTCCCAGAACTGGTCTCTGGTGACGCCACCGGGGGCGACCACGCCGACCCCGGTGACGACGACCCTCCGGTAAGGGCTCATGCGGCCTTCGTCTCCCGCTCCGCCAGGAGCCTCGCGGACAGCGCGGCGGCCTCCTCGCAGGTCTCGGTGTCCACGTGGCCGAGCTCCGGCCGCGGGGCCAGCGGGCCGAGGTGGAACACCGCGAAGACCTCCCCGTCGCCGACGTTGCGCAGCCGGTGGCGAGTCTGTTTGGGCACCAGGATCGCGCTGCCGGCGGGGACCGGGACGGCCTCGCCTTCCACGTCCACCTCCAGCTCGCCGCGGATGCAGAACACGAACTCCTCGCTGTAGGGGTGGTAGTGCTCGGCGATGGCCTCGCCCGCGCCCAGCGTGGCGCCGCCCATGAACCCGGACGTGCTGCCGACCGTGCGCGGGGACAGCAGCGTCTGGATGGTCCCACCGCGACGGTGGTCCTGTGGACAGTCGTGAATGGACACCACGTTATGCGCCCGCGCGCGCCGCGAGTGGTAGGCCTTCTCGATCTTGTCCTTGATGATCCGCAGCTGGATCTTCGAGTTCTTGTTGATGTTGTTGACCATCCACTCGTCGTCCACCGGCGCGGTGTCCTTCATGTGGAAGTCCTGCACCCAGCGCAGAATGACGCCGCCCTCGACCTGTTCGTAGTACCAGTCGAGGTCCATGTACTCGAACGGACCGGTCTCGATGCGGTGCGAGTGCGTGCGCTTCTCGTCGTGGTGGCGGGTGCGCTCGCTGACCCAGCTCCACACCGTGCCGTTGTCGTCCGGGTGCATGGTGAGCCGGAAGGTGATCGTGTCGCCCTCCTCGCTCAGCACGTCGGTCGCGGCGTACTCGGTGAACAGGTTCGGCCAGTTCGGCACGTCGTTGGTGATGTCCCAGACGAGCTGGAACGGTGCCTCGATCCGGATCTGGTTGTCGGTGTGCCCAGCCATGTCGACTTTCTCCTCCGCTACGCCGCCTGCTCGAAGGCCTGGTTGATGAACTCGACGATCTCGCCGACGGACAGCTCCGCGGACTCGTCGGGGATCTCCACGCCGTACTGCTTGGTGATGACGATCTGCACCTCGAGGACCGCGAGGGAGTCCAGGCCGAGTTCCTCGAGCGTGTTCTCCGGCCCGTCGGCCAGCGCCTGAGGGGCCAGGCCGACCTTCTTCACCAGGATCGACTCGATGTCGCCGAACGACACAGCCATGTGAGGGCTCCTTATTTGTCGTAGGTGTAGAAGCACTGGGCCTGCGCGTCCTTCGGCGAGCGCCAGGTCGGCAGGTATGGGGAGACGAAGTCGCCGAGCCGCTCGCTGATGCGGACGAACTCGGGGTGTCCCTTGATCCGGTTGATGGTCCCCGGGCCCGGCTCGGCCGTCTCCAGCAGCTGGATGTAGACGTCGCCCAGCTGCCACAGGGACCGGTGCTCCACACCGGCGATCCGCGGGAGCTCCGTCGCGTCGGACTCGGCCCAGATGTCGCGGACGTTCTCGGTTGAGTCGGGCATCATTCGCGCGACTATCAGTGTTCGATGCACGCCGGTCACTCCAGCTTCGAGGGCGCTCGTGGCGTTGTGCTGCACATTCGAGCGGCCGATTCGGACGGGTTCCCATTGAGGATGCGTTCCCTCCCGTCCCATGGTCATGAGTCGGGTGTCCCAGCCACCGGGGCTGTCGAGCGGGGCTCGAGTAATTCCGTGAACGTGACGATGCCGGCCTGGCGAAAGCCAGACCGGCATCTTTTCCGTCGCGACTTATTCGGTGCAGTCGAACACGATCTTGCCGGTGACCCCGCGCTCGAGGTCGGCGAAGACCCGCTCCGCCTCGCGCAGCGGCACCGTGCGGACCGACCGCGGCGCGATCTTGTCCGCGGACAGGAGGTTCAGCACCTCGGTCAGGTCCTCGCGGTAGGCGCTCGGCTGGGACTTCTCCAGCGACCAGGCGTTGTAGAAGCCTGTCCTACGGCCGTCCGGGCGCAGTTTCGGCGCCACGATGCCGCCGAGGAAGCCGACCGCGCCGATGAACATGTTGGGCTTGCCGTCGCGCAGCGCGTCGTTCTGCCCGTAGGCGACCAGCCGGCCGCCGCGGCGCAGCACGCTGTAGGAGCGCCAGAAGTGCGCGCCGCCGATCGGGTCGAACGCGGCGTCCACCGTGCCGTTCTTGTCGTACGCGGTCCACGCGTTGAGCTCGCCCCCGGCGTCGACGGAGCCACGCACGACGTTGGCGAAGTCCTGGTCGCGGTAGTCGATGGCGACCGCGCCGTGCCGGCGGACCACGTCGAGGTTGGCGGCGGACGCGGTGCCGAACACGGTCACGCCGCCGATGTGCTCCGCGAGCTGCAGGAACGCCAGCCCGACGCCGCCGGACGCGCCGTGCACGAGGATGCGCTGGCCGGAGCGCACCCGCGCGACCCGGTGCAGCATCTGGTAGGCGATGAAGTAGTTGAGCGACACGGCGGCCGCGTGCACCGGGTCGACCCCGTCGGGCACCGGCACCACGCGCTCGGCCGGCAGGTTCACCGCGGTGGTGTACCCGCCGGAGGCGACGAGTGCGGTCACCCGCTGGCCGGGCGCGAGACCGGTCACGCCGGCGCCGACGGACTCGACGACACCGGTGAGATCGCAGCCCGGCACGAACGGCGGCTTCGGGCCGCCGGGCACCACGCCGCGCTGGAACAGCAGGTCACCGTAGGAGACGCCGGCCGCCTCGACCCTGACCCGCACGTGCCCCGCGGGGGGCGCCGCGATCTCCTCGGTGCGAGTCTGCAGGCAGTCGGCCACGTCCCGGTTGACCGCGTAAACCTGGGTGGTCTGCATCTCGGCCTCCGTCAAAGACAATTCATGGCTTCCCGACGCTAACACCTCGATAATGGCCCGACAACAAGTCCGGGACACACATCCCGGCATTCCTGGGAATTGTTCACGTCGGGCTGGGACGTCGTCCAGAAGCCGTCGGGACGCGTGGTTGAAATGGTGGGCGTCTACCGACAATGCCGCGCGCGGAGGTTCTGCCGATGTCCGAAGAGAACATCGAACTCGTCAGGTACGTGACCGAGGAAGGCCTGAACAACGGGAACCTCGAGTTCATCAACGACGTCTTCGCCGAGGACTACGAGGTGCACACCGCCGGCCTGGAGCTGCCGAAGGGCCCGGCGGCGTTCCAGATGGCCGTGGAGTTCTGGAAGCGCGCGTTCCCCGACTTCACCTGTGGCATCCAGGACATGTTCGCCAGCGGCGACCTCGTCGGCCTGCGGTTCCGCACGACCGGCACGCACACCGGCCCGCTCATGTGGATGCCGCCGACCGGCCGGACGTTCGTCGTCGAGGGGGTCGACCTGCACCGGGTGCGGGACGGCAAGGTCGTGGAGTCGTGGATCAGCGATGACTTCCCGCGGATCCTGTTCGAGCTCGGGATCGTCGAGGAGCCGAAGCCGCCGGCCGGTGCCGCGCCGCCGCGGGGCGTCGCCATCCCCGAGGCGAAGGCGAGCTGATGGCGCACGAGATCGCCTTCATCGGCCTCGGCGCGATGGGCGGGGGCATGGTCTCCCGCCTGCTCGCGGCGGGCGAGAAGGTGACGGTGTACAACCGGACCCGCTCGCGGGGCGAGGCGCTCGCGGCCGAGGGCGCGGTGCTGGCGGACACCCCGGCGGAGGCGGCGCGGGACGCGGAGGTCGTGTTCCTGTCGCTGGCGACGAGCGAGGTCGTGGAGGCGTTGCTGTTCGGCCCCTCCGGCGCGGTCGAGGGCCTCCCGCCCGGCGCGATCGTTGCCGACATGTCAACGGTGGCGCCGGACTTCGCCACGTCCTTGCAGGCCAAGCTGGCATCGACCGGCCACCGCGGCCTGGACGCGTGCGTGCTCGGCAACGCGGCGCACGCGAAGGACGGCGAGCTGCGCTTCATGATCGGCGGCACCGCCGAGGACGTCGCGGTCCTCACCGCGGTCGTCGGGCCGCTCGCCAAGGAGATCGTCCACCTGGGACCCGGCGGCATGGGGGCAACGGCCAAGCTGGCACTGAACCTGTTGATGGGCGTGCAGATGCAGGCGCTGACCGAGGCCATCGTGTTCGGCGAGCGAGCCGGCCTGGACCGCGGCACGCTGATCAAGCTGATCGCGGCGGGCGGCTACAGCTCACCGATGATGAAGTTCAAGGCCGGCGTGATGGCCAGGCGGGCGTTCGAGAAGGCCGACTTCCGGCTGAAGCTGATGCGCAAGGACCTCGACCTGGTGCTGGCGCAGACCCGGCGGCTCGGTGTGCCCATGCCCACCACCGCGGCGAGCCACGACTGGCTGACCGCCGCCACGAACGCCGGCCTCGGCGAGCACGACGTGGCCGCGCTGCTGGCCTACTTCGAACAGATCTCGGGCCTGTCCCACTACCCGCCCCCGGGCGAAGCCGCGGCCTAGAGCCAGGAAGGACGCCTTGCGGACGTTGAATGTCCGCAAGGCGTCCTTCCTCGCCCTTTACTCGTAGGCGATGGCGGACAGGACGTTCACCCGCGCCGCCCGGGCGGACGGGGCCAGGGCGGCCAGCAGGCCGGCCACGATGGCCAGGCCCAGGAAGATCGCCAGCGACGTCCACGGGAAGGCCAGCTCCGCCAACCCGGCCACCGCCACGACCGCGGCGCCGGCCAGGCCACCGAACAGCAGGCCGAGCAGACCACCGAACACGGCCATCACCAGCGACTCGGCCACCACCATGCGCACCATGTGCGAGCGGCGCATGCCGATGGCCCGCAGCAGGCCCAGCTCACGCGTCCGCTCCAGGATGGACAGTGCCATGGTGTTGATGACGCCCAGCACGCCGATCACGACCGACAGTCCCAAGAGGACGTACAGCATCAGCTCGGCGATGTCCACCTGGCTGGATGCCGCGTCCGCGGCCTGGGTCTGGTCCTGGACCGAGACCTCCGGGTTGTCGGCCACCAGGTCGGTGATCTCGCCCTTCACCGCCGCGACGTCCGCACCCGGCTCGAGCTTCACGTATCCGATCGCCGGCAGCGCCGACACGAACTCCCGCTTCGCGTCGTCCGGCGAGAACACCGGGCCGCGCAGCAGGAAGATCGGCTCGTAGCTGCCCACGATCCGGTACTCCCGCCAGCCGCCGCGCTCGGTCGCGACCCGCACCGAGCCGCCGACACGCAGGCCGCGCTCGGACAGCGTCTCGGTGTCCATCGCCACCTCGCCGGCGCCCAGGTCGGCGAGCGAGCCGGACACCTTCTCCAGGCCGAGCACCCCGGTCAGCTCCTCGAGCGAACCACCGCTCGCCGGGCTCCCGGCCGGCTCACGGTCGCCCGCGCCGGCCACCTGCACGTTGTCGAGGTACTGCGCGGTGGCCGCCGCGACACCGTCGACCCCGCGGGCCTCGCCCAACACCGATTCCTCGAACGTCGGCATGATCCGCCCGTCCGCGTCGGTCGGTGGGCCGCCGCCCGCGCCGCCGCCCGCCCGGCCGGTCACCCCGTCGCCGGCGACCACGAAGTCCGCGGCCAGGTCCGTGCCCACCCGGGTGGTCACGTCGGCCCGCAGCGACTCCGCCACCACGCCGACGCCGCCGACCAGGCCGAGCGTCACCACCAGCGTCGCGACCGTGATGGCCGTCCGCCGCGGGTTGCGGGCCGCGTTGAGCCGGCCGAGCTTGGTCGGCATCGACCGGCCGAGCAGCCGCCCGAGCCCCGGCAGCAGCACCCGGCTCGCCACCGGCGTCAGCAGCGCCAGCCCGAACAGGCCGAGCACGATCCCACCGCCCAGCGCCGCCCACCGGTTGCCGCCGAGGTCGCTGACCAGGCTGGCGACCACCGCGCCGACGCCGACGAGGGCCGCGACGGCGCCCAGCACCGTGATCCGGGTCAGCGACCGCTGTTCGGCCGCGGACGCGCGCATGGCCTCGACCGGCGGCACCCGCGACGCACGACGCGCCGGCACCAGCGCGGCCACCACGGTGACCCCGACGCCGACCACGAACGCCAGCACCATGCCGCTCGTCGGCACGATCAGCGACACCGGCAGCTGCGCGCCGCTGTTCGACTCCATGACCGACTTCAGCAGCATCGAGACCAGCACACCCAGCCCGAGACCGATGCCGGACGCGACCGTGCCCACGAGCACGGCCTCGACCAGGACCGAGCCGGCGATCTGCCGCCGCCGCGCGCCGAGCGCGGACATCAGCGCCAGCTCGCCGGTGCGCTGGGCGATCAGGATCGAGAACGTGTTGAGGATCAGGAAGATGCCGACCAGCAGCGACAGCCCGGAGAAGCCGAGCAGCACGATCTTCACGATGTCCAGGAACGCCATGGCGTCGCCCGCCGTGTCGTTCGCCAGCTCGTCGCCGGTGCGCACCGCGTAGTTCCCGCCGACGGCCTCGGCGACCCGGTCGGCCAGCTCGTTCGGCGACGTGCCGTCCGCGGCGGTGACCGTGACCGAGCTGTACACGTCGGGCTTGCCCAGCATCACCCGCTGCGCCACCGGCTCGGTGAACGCGACCTCGGTGCTGCCGCCCAGCGTGTCCAGGCCGTTGCTGAACCCGTAGATGCCGACGACCTCGAAGGTCTGGCGCGGTTGCAGCGTCAGCACATCGATGGTGCCGCCGACCGTGAACCCACCGAGCGCGGCGAGCCCGCCGTTGATGGCGACCTCGTCGTCGGCCGTGGGCCCGCGGCCCTCCTTCAGCCGGATCATGCCGGTCTCGCCGTGCCAGGCCCGGCCGGTCCGCGGCGGGCCCTGCACGCTGATCGTCTTGCCGTCCGGGCCGATCGGCCGGGCGCCGTCGGCCTGCACCTCGCCGGTCACCTTCGCCGCGCCCGGCACGTCGGCCAGCTCGTCGACCACCGACGCGGGCACCGGTGGGGTGAACGCCTTGCCCTGGTACTCCGCGTCCACGTTCGACCTGCCGGACACCGACACGTCCACATTGGACGATATGGTGCGGAAGACCGAGTCGAACCCGCTGCCGACCGTGGTGGTGGTGATCATGGCGGCCGACACCGACATCACGCCGAGCACGACAGCCAGGCCGGCCAGGGTCAGCCGGAGCTTCCTGGCGAGCAAACCCTTCAGGGTTGCCTTGAGCATCACGACCTCATTTCGGGAGCTTCACGCGCCCAGCGTGTCGAGCGCCTTCATGGTGTCGAGCACCGCCTCGGCGTCCGGGTCGGACAGTTCGTGCACGAGCCGGCCGTCGAGCAGGAACACCACGCGGTCGGCGTACGCCGCGGCGTTGGCGTCGTGCGTGACCATCACGATGGTCTGCGCGAACTCCTCGACCGAGCGGCGCAGGAACCGCAGGATCTCCGTGCTGGACCCCGAGTCGAGGTTGCCGGTCGGCTCGTCGGCGAAGATGACGTCCGGCTTGGGCAGCAGCGCGCGGGCACAGGCCACCCGCTGCTGCTGGCCGCCGGAGAGCTCGCTCGGCCGGTGGGTGAGCCGGTCGGCCAGCCCGACGGCGTCCACGACCCGGCCGAACCACTCCGGGTCGGCCTTGCGGCCGGCGATCGCCAGCGGCAGCGTGATGTTCTCCTCCGCGGACAGCGTCGGCAGCAGGTTGAACTGCTGGAAGATGAAGCCGACCCGGTTGCGGCGCAGGTCCGCGAGGCCGCGGTCGTTCAGCCCGCCCAGCTCGGTCTCGCCGATCCACACCTCGCCGGTGTCCACTGTGTCCAGACCGGCGAGGCAGTGCATCAGCGTGGACTTGCCGGACCCGGACGGCCCCATGATCGCGGTGAACCGGCCGCGGTGGACGTCGACCGAGACCTCGTCGAGCGCGACGACCGCGGCCGGCCCGGTGCCGTAGGCCTTGGTGACACCGACCGCGCGAGCGGCGAGCCCGGTGATCGTGTCCTTGGTCAAGGTGGTCATACGGTGGACTCCTGTACCTCGCGACGGGTCGTTGCGTTGCGCCGCCAGTTGATCCGGCCCCACGGCTTGAGGACCGAGAGCAGCGCGGCGAAGATGCCCAGCCCGGCCATCACGCAGAGCATGCCGAACAGGCTGACGTCCACACTGGACTCCAGCGGCTGGAGCTCGCCGGCCTTGTCCGCGGCGTTGTAGACCGCGAAGCGGAGGTTGAACGCCCCGGCCGCGAACAGCGCCAGGCCGACGATCAGCTTGACGAACACCCACCACCACTTCGCCAGGCCCCACTTGGTGCCGAGGCCGAGCACCACGCCGGTGATCACCAGCAACGCGGTGCCGGGCAGGAAGAACGCGTCCGCCAGCACCTCCATCGCGACGTACAGCGAGTTGACCCGGTCGAGGTCGTCGGTGGTCAGGCTGGCGGCGCTCAACGCGATCGCGGCCAGGATGGTCCCCAGCCAGCCGACCGAGCTGATGATGTGCAGCACCATCCAGACCCGCCGAACTCTGCGTCCCATCGGCGGAATGATGGCGCGAGTCCTGTCGTGGTGCGCGGTGCCGCTCATGCCCGTACGCCCCTTCCCTGGCCCGTGTCACGACCGTCGCTCGCGGTCGTCGGGTCGCCGTACCGTTGCGTCCCCGATGGTGTCAGCTCCCACCGACGAAAACCGGGCGCTCGACCACGGCTCGACCAGATCACGAGTCGGGCGTGCATGACGAGGCTGCCGAACAGGAAGAACATCGGGCCCGCCGGCCAGAAGAACGGCGCGTCCGAGGCGACCCAGCGCAGGATGAGGAAGACCGACAGCACCACCGCGACCGCCGCGTGCACGCGCAGCCGCGTGGGCACGCCCCGGCCACCCGTCCGCTCCGGGCGTGGCCGGTCGTCGTGCGGGGTCGGCAGGTCGGCGACGAGCTCGTCGAGCTCGTGCCGGAACCTGGTGGTGTAGATCCGCTCCAGCCGCTCCTCGACCTCGGCCAGGGTCAGCCGGCCCGCACCGGCGGCGTCGCCGACCAGCGTGGCGACCCGCTCCCGCTCGCTGTCCGAGGCGCGCACCGCCTTGGCGGGCGAGTTGTGATCCCTTGGCTCGTTCATGGCCTCAATCGTGCCGACGCCGCCCGGCCGGGTCGTCGCACGTGGGAGGGCACCTCGGGTACTCCACGGGAAGCGGTCGCCCACCCGTAACTGCTCCCGGTGGAGTACGGCTCGAGCCGCCCTCGGTCCAATGCCGCGCACCGCCCACCTGATCTACTGTTCAGAGCATGGACACCGCGGTCGGGAGCCACCACGGGCCAGGGCTCAACGCCTTGCCCGCCGTGGCCATCGTGGTGCCGGCGGCCATCATCCAGGTCGCCGCCACGTTTCCCGCCGCCCATTTCCAGGGCGCATCGGACAAGATCAACGCCCTGACCATCACGCTGCTGCTGGCCGGCCCGCTGCTGCTGCTGTTGCGCCGCCGGTTCCCCGTCACCACGTTCCTCTCGGTGGTCGGCGTGACCGTGCTGTACCTCCTGCTCGAGTACCCGTACGGGCCGGTGTTCCTGAGCGTGGTGATCGCGCTGTTCAACGCCGTGCTGCACGGCCGGCGCCCCATCGCGTGGCTCTCCGGCCCCGCCGCGGTCGGCACGGTGATGGCACTCATGGACGTGACCGACCACGGATACTCGGTCGGGCTGGGCGAGGTGGCGTTCGCGGTCGCCTGGCTGACCCTGATCATGGTGGTCGCCGAGATCGTCAAGATCCGCAAGGACCGCGCGGCCCAGGAGGCGGAGACCCGCGAGGAGCAAGCGAAGCGCCGGGCCGGCGAGGAGCGGCTGAAGATCGCGCGCGAGGTGCACGACGTGCTGGCCCACCACGTGTCGCTGATCAACGTGCAGTCGGGGGTGGCGCTGCACCTGCTCGACCAGCAGCCCGAGCAGGCCCGCCAGGCGCTCACCGCGATCAAGCAGTCGAGCAAGGAGGTCCTGGTCGAGCTGCGCAGCATCCTCGGGGTGCTGCGCGACGTGGACGGCACCAGCGACGCGCCACGCCACCCGGTGGCGAGCCTGGACCAGCTCGACCCGCTGCTGGAGCGGATGCGCTCGGCCGGCCTGCGGGTGCGGCTGGACATGACCGGCGAGCGGCGTGCGGTGCCGAGCGGGGTGGACGCCGCCGCCCTGCGGATCGTGCAGGAGTCGCTGACCAACACCTACCGCCACGCCGGCTCGACGGACGTCACGGTGCTACTGGAGTACCGGCCCGACGACCTGCGCATCCAGGTCGACGACGACGGTCGCGGCGACGTGTCCGGCGCGAAGCTGGGCAGCGGGAGCGGGCTCGCGGGCATGCGGCAGCGCGCGGAGGCGCTGGGCGGCACGCTGGAGGCCGGGCCGCGGCCGGGCGGCGGGTTCCGGGTCACCGCCACACTGCCGACCGGCCACGTGGAACACTCCGCCGAGCCCCCTGCCGAACACACCGCCCACCACGCCGACAACCACACCCACAATCACACCGACGATCACACCGACGATCACACCGACGATCACACCGATGACGGCGCCGCCCGGACCGGGAACGAGACATCATGATTCGAGTTGTGCTGGCCGACGACCAGGCGCTGGTGCGGGCCGGCTTCCGGGCGCTGCTGGGCGCGCAGGACGACATCGAGGTCGCCGCCGAGGCGGCCGACGGCGAGCAGGCGGTGGCCGCGGCCCGCGAGCACCGGCCGAACGTGATCCTCATGGACATCCGGATGCCGGGCCTCGACGGGCTCGAGGCCACCCGGCGCATCTCGGCCGACCCGGCCCTGGAGGGCGTGCACATCCTCATCCTCACCACGTTCGAGGAGGACGAGTACGTCTTCGAGGCCATCCGCGTGGGGGCGAGCGGGTTCCTGGTCAAGGACACCGAGCCGGTCGAGCTGGTGCGCGCGGTGCGGGTGGTGGCGGCCGGCGACGCGCTGCTGTCCCCGAGCGTGACGCGCCGGCTCATCGGCGAGTTCGCCACCCGGGCCAAGAAGGTCCACCAACCGACCACTTTGGACGTTCTGACCGAGCGGGAGCGCGAGGTCGTGGCGCTGGTCGGCGAGGGCCTGACGAACGACGAGATCGCCGAGCGCCTCGTGGTGAGCCCGGCGACGGCCAAGACCCACGTCAGCCGCGCGATGATCAAGCTCGCCACCCGCGACCGCGCGCAGCTCGTCGTGCTCGCCTACGAGTCGGGTCTCGTGCGCCCCGGCTGGGCCGAGTAGGCCGGGCACGAAACACGGCCGCACTCGCGGATCACTCGAGCGTCACTCGGGATACTCCGCTGCCTTGAGGCATTTGTCGGGCGTCGCTGCCAGAGTGGATCCGACCACAGTCCGTAACACATACCACCGCCGGATCGTGGTGCATGTGTCCAGAAAGGAAATGCGATGACTTCGACGCAAGGTGCCCGCCGGGGAAACCTTGGCGTACTGACGGGGGCGTTGTTCGCTCTCCTGTGGGTCGCCGGCGGGTTCGCGCAGGACCTCACCGCCACCGACTCCAGCATTGCCTACCCCCGGCCCACCGACGGCGCGGCCGACGTGCAGAAGTGGTTCGAGGCCAACGGCTCCGCGGCCGAGGCGAACGCCGCACTGCAAATCCTGGCCGGCATCGCGCTGGTGGTCTTCGCGGCCGTCGTCGCGAACATCATCCGCTCGATCGGCCGATCGGGCGCGGCGGCCAGCGTCGCGGCGCTGGGCGGCACGCTCTCGGCCGCGCTGCTGCTGGTCGGGGCCGCGGGCGGGGCCGGCCTCGGCAGTGACGCCACCGCCAGCCCCGAGGTGGCGCAGGCGCTCTACCAGGTGACCTTCTGGACCGGTGGCCCGCTGCACGTCGCGGCACTCGGCCTGCTCGTGGTCGCCGCGGCCACCGGGCTGGGCGCGGTGCTGCCGAAGTGGCTGAAGATCACCGGCCAGGTCGTCGGCGGCCTGGCGCTGCTCGCGTCGCTGTCCGGCGTCTCGCAGGTCTTCGTGGCCTTCACGCTGTTCGGCCGCTACCTGGGCTTCGTGTGGCTCCTCGTCGTCGGGATCATGTTCGTGGTGAAGCGCTCGGCTCCGGCCGGCGCGCCGGCCGCGGAGGCTCGGGTCTGAGGAGGACGCATCGCGACGAGGGCGGCCGGCTCGGCCGCCCTCGTCGCGCGTTCGGGGGACCATTCCCGGTGCGCCCGAGACTCGCGGCCCATGACGCCGGGATGCACTCGGCACACCCTGATTCGCAGTCCACAAACCCGTTTGGCCGGGCGGCTCGTCCACGTCGACGTGTCATTCGCATTTACCGTCCGCCGACGAAAGGTGACGTTGAATGTCTGCGACCATCAAGGAAAGTCCGACCGGCTCGGGCCAGAAGCTAAGGATGCTCGACGGCTTAACCGGTTTCCGGTTCCCGATCGCACTGTTCATCTTCCTCGTCCACTCCACCCACCTGTTCAACCCGGCGTCGGGTTTCACGACGCCGGTGACGCCGTTCGCGGACCAGGGGTTCGCGACCTGGCTGTCGGAGTTCCTGATCGGCGTCGGCCTGCCGATGCTGTCGTTGTTCTTCATGCTCAGCGGGTTCGTGCTCACCTGGTCGGCGAAGCCGGGCGAGCGGGCCCGGGCCTTCTGGCGCCGCCGCTTCTTCCGGGTCATCCCCAACCACGTGGTCACGTTCGTGCTCGCCTGCGTCCTGATCACCGGCGCCACCACCAACTGGCTGCCGAACCTGCTGCTGGTGCACACCTGGGACCCGAACGAGCCGCCGGGCGGGGCGAACGTCATCGTCTGGTCGCTGTGCGCCGAGCTGCTGTTCTACTCGCTGTTCCCGTTCCTGGTCCCGCTGGTGCGCCGGATCGCCGCCAACCGGCTGTGGCTGTGGGCCGGGGGCATGGTGGCCGGCATGGCCACACTCGCCCTGTCGGTGAAGGTGTTCGTCAACGACCCCGTGCAGCCCGGCATCCTGCCGATCTCGCCGATGGAGATGTGGGCCATCTCGATCTTCCCGCCCGCGCGGCTGTTCGAGTTCGTCCTCGGCATGCTGCTCGCCGAGATCGTGCGGCGGGGCAAGTTCCCGCGGATCCGCGTCCCGGTGCTGCTGCTGACCTGGGCCGCGTCGTGGACCGTCGCGCAGTTCGTGACCGTGCCGTGGACCTACGCGCTGGTCGCGGTCGTGCCGAACGCGCTGACGCTGGGCGCCATCGCCACGGCGGACCTGCGCGGTGTCAAGAGCATCCTCACCAGCCGGTTCATGGTGTGGGGCGGCAACATCTCCTACGCCTTCTTCATGGTGCAGATGGTCGTCGTCTACTGGGGACGCACGCAGGTGCCCGGCCAGTGGGGCTTCTTCCCCGCGCTCGGCGTGTGGTTCGGCTTCCTCGGTGCCACGATCCTCGCGGCCTGGCTGCTGTTCAAGCTCGTCGAGGAGCCGTTGATGAAGAACTTCAGCCGGCCGCGGCGTAAGCGTCCGGCCCCGGTGACGCGGGTCGAGCCGGCGCTCACGAGCGCGGACGGTGTGGCGGCCTGAACCACCGACCCCTTCCCCGGCGGTGTCCCGCGGACCGAGCAGGGCGGTCCGCGGGCACCGCCATCTGCACACCCGGCCCGACCAAGACGAGAGAAGGCGCCATGACACCTCTTGTGTCAACCCCAAGAGCGAAATCAGCCCGAGTCCTTCACAACCGCACCTCAGGGGACCGTGACGCAAACCAGCCACAAGTACGTGACCAACCAGAACCTCCGTCCCCCGACGCAACCAACACATTGGATTCCGGGGAGGCGGAACAGGATTCCGGGGAGGCGGAACTCTCATGACCGAGCCCGCCGAACCCACGATGCTCGACCTGCTGTTCGACCGCGAGGAGTACCGCGCGCTGCGGGAGTCGCGGCCGGTCACCAGGGTCCGCCACTTCAACGGCACCGTCGCCTGGCTGGTCAGCCGTTACGACGACATCAAGGCGGTGCTGGCGGACCCGCGGGTGAGCAACGACCCCCGCCACCAGAGCCGGCTGAACACCACGGCCGCGCCCGGCCTGCCCCCGGAGTACCTGCGCTACCTCGGCCGCGGGGTGTCCATGATGGATCCGCCGAACCACACGAGGGTGCGCCGCCTGGTGTCCACCGTGTTCACCGCGCGCCGGGTGCGGAACCTGCGGCCGCGGATCCAGGAGCTCACCGACGACCTGCTCGACGAGCTGGCCGGCACGGGCGAGCTGGACCTGCTGGCCGAGTTCGCCTACCCGCTGCCGTTCGCCGTGATCAGCGAGCTGCTCGGAGTGCCGGAGGAGTTCCGCGCGCACTGGCGCTCGGCACTCGAGGGCATGATGTGGGGCTCGTGGGAGCAGGTCGCGCCGGGCGCGCAGGCCATGGCGGACTACGCGGAGCGGCTGGTCGCGCTGCGCCGCGACGAGCCCGGCGACGACCTCATCTCCGCGCTGGTGCGCATCCGGGACACCGACGGCGACCGGCTCGACGACGACGAGCTGGTGTCGCTGGTGATCACGATCCTCAACGCCGGCCACGAGACCAGCGCGCAGCTCATCGCGAACGGCACGTTCGCGCTGCTGTCCCACCCGGACCAGCTCGCCGCGCTGCGGGCCGACCCCGCGCTGCTGTCGCCGGCCGTCGAGGAGATGCTGCGGCTGTTCGGCCCGGCCGAGCTCGCCGGGCTGCGGTTCACGAGGGAGCCGGTCGAGGTCGGCGGGGTGACCATCCCGGCCGGTGAGGTCGTCCAGCTCCTGTGGGCCTCGGCGAACCGGGACGAGACCCAGTTCGCCGACGCCGAGCGGCTCGACATCACGCGGAGGAACAACGCGCACCTGGCGTTCGGTCACGGCATCCACTACTGCCTCGGCGCCGCGCTCGGGCGGGTCGAGGCCGACGTCGCGTTCGGCACGCTGCTGCGGCGCTTCCCGCGCCTGTCGCTCGCCGTGCCGGCCGAGCAGGTGCGCTGGAAGCGTGGCTTCCCGCGCGGCATCAACAGATTGGAGGCCCTCCCGGTGACGTTCGGCTCGGACGCCCAACGCGCGGCGTAACCCCGGCGCGGACTGCAAATGCCCGGAAGGACGCCTTCAGGACGCCCAGCGACCGCAAGGACGCCTTCCGGGCATTTGTTTCACCTCAGTTTCCCGACTCGTGGATGACTCGAGACTCAACAGCGTGGGCGAGTAAAACGCGACTATTGTCCGAGTCAAGCTCGACCGAATGTCGAATGAGGTGTCACACCGATGAGCAAACGCGCCATCTTCGGGCTGTTCTTACCGTTGTACGGCAGCCAGTTCCTGGCAATCGGGTTCCTGTTCACCGCGCTGGCGGCCATCACGAGGGAACGGGGTGGCTCGCTCGAGGACATCGGGATCATCTACGGAATCGGCTTCGTCTGGGCGCTGAAGTTCCTGTGGGCGCCGCTGGTGGACAAGTACGGCTCGCGGCGGCGGGGCCACTACCGGTCCTGGCTCGTGGTCACGCAGCCGGCCGCGGCGCTGGGCATCGTGGCGCTGGCGCCGCTCGACGTCGGCGAACACCTCGGGCTGATCGTCGCCCTGCTGGCCGTCGTCGCGGTGCTCTCCGCTACGCAGGACATCGCCACCGACGCGCTCGCGGTACGGATGATGCACGGCCGCAGCCGGGGCGGCATCAACGGCCTGCAGATCGGTGCCAACTTCGTCGGTGACGTGATCGGCGGCGGGTTGGTGCTGGTGGTGTACGACTCCGTCGGCTGGGTGCCGGCCATCCTGACGCTCGCCGTGGTCGTCGCCGTGCCGATCCACTTCATCCGCCGGTTCACCGAGCCGGCCCCGCCGGTGCCCGTCGACCGGGTGCGCCGCGAAACGATGCGCTCGCTGTTCCGCCAGCCCGGCGTGGCCCGCTGGGTGCTCGTGCTGACCCCGCTGCTGGCGATCGCGATGCCCGGCGCGTACGGGATGCTCGTGCCGATGCTGATCGACGCGGGTGTGTCGGTCGGCGCGGTCGGCCTGCTCACCAATGGGCTCGGCGGCGTCATCGGCATCGCCGCGGCGATCGGGGCCGGCCTGTGGATCCACCGGCTCGGCCGGCGGCGCGCGCTGATCTGGTACGGGGTGGGCCAGGCGGTGGCCATCGCGACGATGATCCCGCTCGCGAACGGCGGCGGCATGGTGTGGGCGCTGATCGCGATCGTGCTGCTCAACGTGTTCAACTCGGCGGTCTTCGTGGTCATGTACACGATCAACATGGACAACAGCCGGCCGGCGAGCGCGGGCGCGGACTTCACCGTGCAGACCAGCATCTCGCTGGGCCTGCGGTTCGCCGCCGCCGGTGTGGTCGTCTCGCTCGCGGGCTCGTTTGGCTACGCGACCGCCATGCTGGTCTGCACCGGTGTCGCGGTGGTCGCCCTGGTCGCGGTTCTCGCGCTGTACCGGGAGACCACGCCCGAAGCCGAGGCACCGGCTCCGCAGCCGCGCGAGCTCGTGCTCGAGCCGGCGGCCTGAGAAGTAACGAGGAAGGCTCCGACCCGGCCTTGCCCGAGGCTCGAGCAAGGCCGGGTACAACAGAATTCCAGAGGGTTGTGCCCCGAATTCGAGGGAGTTTTCCATGTCGGAGACGAAGCCGTTCCTGTGCGCGCCACAGGAAGGCAAGGCAATCTGGCACTTCGGCTCGCTGGTCGTGTTCAAGGCGACGGGCGAGGACACCGGCGGGCAGTACTGGCTGGCCGAGCTGTCGTGCCGCCGCGGTTACGGCTCGCCCGTGCACGTGCACACCCGGGAGGACGAGCTCTTCCACATCCTCGAGGGCGAGATGAGCATCGAGGTCGGCGGCGAGCTGTACCACGCGAAGCCGGGGGCCTCGGTGTTCCTTCCGCGCGACGTGCCGCACTCGTACAAGGCCGAGTCGGACTCGGTGAAGGCCCTGGTGCTCGGCACGCCCGCCGGCTACGAGAACTGGTTCGTCGAGACCGGGACCCCGGCCGAACGGCCGGAGATCCCCGCGTTCGACCCGTCCACCTTCCCCGACTTCGGCGCGGTCATGGCCTCGACCGAGAAGTACGGCGGCAAGGTCCTCGGCCCGCCGCGCGACTGACCCGGGGCCGGCCGCGATGACCATCGACGTGCACGGGCATGTCACCCCGCCGGAGTTGCTGAAGAAGTTCCCGATGCCACCGAGCCTCGGTGACATCGACGGCATGGTGGAACGCAAGGCCGCGCTCGGCATCACCACCACCGTGGTGGGCAGCCCGGTCGGCGCGGGCACGATGCTGCCGGTGCCGGGCGTCGACAACTACGCGCAGCCCGCGGACTCCCTCGCGAGGTTCCACGAGTGGGTCGGCGAGACCGTGCGGGAGCGGCCGGGCGTGCTCGTCGGCTACGTCTACGTCAACCCGCTGGAGGGCGCGGCGAGCGTCACGCGGGCCGCGGAGTGGTTGCGGGAGAAGGAGTTCGCGGGCCTGATCGTGAACACCAGCGTGCGCGGCGAGTTCCTCGACGACGAGCGCAGCGACGAGTTCTTCGCCATGGCGCAGGAGGCCGGCGCGCCGGTGCTGCTGCACCCGCCGGCCGTGCCGGTCGGCGCGGCGGCGATGCGCAAGGTCGGCGCGATCGAGCACGTGGTGCGCCCCTGCGACATCACGATGGGCGTGGCGGCGATCCTGATCGCCGGGCGCCTGCGGCGGTACCCGGGGCTCAAGCTCGTCGCGCCGAACGCCGGCGGTGCGCTGGCGCTGCTGCGCGAGAAGCTCGACCTGGCCCAGCGGCGCGACCAGCTCGACGGGCCGCCGCTGTCGGACCAGCTGCGACAGATCCATGTGGACACCGCGACACCGTCGCTGCCGGCGCTGCGCGCGGCCGTCGAGGTGTTCGGGCCGGACCGGATGCTGTTCGGCACCGACTCACCGCCGCTCGCCACCCCGCTGGACACCGCGCTCGC
Organism: Actinophytocola sp.; assembly: GCF_050699935.1. Taxonomy (NCBI): domain Bacteria; kingdom Bacillati; phylum Actinomycetota; class Actinomycetes; order Pseudonocardiales; family Pseudonocardiaceae; genus Actinophytocola; species Actinophytocola sp. Next base: position 1,856 of record NZ_JBOHGB010000028.1, on the reverse strand, counting down.
GTCGATCGACGCGCTGGGACTGTCCGAAGAGGACCGGGCGAAGGTGCTGGGCGGCAACGCGATCGAGCTGTTCGGACTCAGTTCGGCCGAGCTGAGGAGGGCGTCATGAATCAGGCCGAGGGCTTCGCAACCGCACCTCAGGGGAACGTGACGCAAGCCAGCCACAAGCACGTGACCAAACAGAACCTTCCGTCCCGCAACGCAACCAACACTTTTCATTCCGGGGAGGCGCAACGAGTGCTGGTCGTCGGCGGGTACGGCGGACTCGGCGCGGTGATCTGCGAGCAGTTCGCCGAGCGGGGCGCGTCCGTGGCGATCGCCGGCCGGTCGCTGGACAAGGCCACCGAGCTCGCGGAGAAGCTGGCCGGCAACGGCGCCACCACGCTGCCGCTCGCGCTCGACGTCACCGACTCGGCCTCGATCGACGCCGCGGTCGCGGCGGTGGTCGACGCGTGGGGCGGGCTCGACGTGCTGGTGAACTCCGCCAGCACGCTCGTCACCGTGCCGGCCGAGCACTTCGACGACGACCAGTGGGAAGGGGTCGTGCGGGCCAACCTGGTCGGCGCGTTCCTGCTGTCGAAGTCGGTGGGCCGGTACCTGCTGGCGCACGGCGGCGGGCGGATCATCCACCTCTCCTCGGTGCGCGGGGACGCCGGCGGCCGGATGGGGTTCTCCGCGTACGGCGCGAGCAAGGCCGGGGTGAACCTGCTGGTCAAGCAGCTGGCCACGGAGTGGGGCGGGCGCGGCGTCACGGTCAACGCGGTCGCCCCGGGGTTCATGCGCACCGACTTCGTCGAGGCCGCCCAGCGGAACGAGCAGTTCGTCGCCAGGCTGCGCCAGCGCATCCCGATCGGCCGGTTCGCCGAGCCGGAGGAGGTGGCGAGCGCGGTGGTCTACCTGGCGACGCCGCTCGCCCGGTTCATCAACGGCCAGGTCGTCTACGTCGACGGCGGCGTGACCGCCAGCCACTAGTACCGCAGCAACGGAGGTAATGATGTCCACCTGGCACGCGCTGTTCTACCCGATCAAGGCGGGCAGCGAGGAGACCGTCAAGGAGCTGTTCCGCGACAGCGGCCGGCCCGACTTCGAGGTCACCGACGCCGATGGCAAGGTCGTGGGCAAGCTGCTGGCCACCATGGCGTTCGTGGGCAAGGAGGCGGCCATCCGGGTGATCCAGGTGGAGGGCCCCCTGCCGCTGGTCGCCGCGCACATGAGCCGCCAGCCCGAGGTCCGCGAGTTCGAGCGGCAGCTCGAGGAGCACCTGGCCGAGCCACGGGACATGGTCACCCCCGAGGGCGCGCGGGCGTTCTTCCAGAAGGCCGGCATGGAGAACGTGCTGAACCGCACCGCGCCCGACACCGCGCCCGACACCGAAGCGGCCGCGTGATGGACATCGGCGTCGGCCTCCCGAGCGTGATCCGCGACGTGGCCGGGGAGACCGTGCTCGAGTGGGCCGCCGAGGCCGACCGGGCCGGGTTCGCCAGCCTCGCCACGCTGGACCGGCTCGTGTACGACAACTACGACAGCCTGACCACGCTCGCCGCCGCGGCCGCGGTGACCGAGCGGGCCCGGCTGGTGACGTCGATCCTCATCTCGCCGCTGTACACCAACACCGCGCTGCTCGCCAAGCAGGCGGCGACGGTCGACCGGCTCTGTCGCGGAAGGCTGGTGCTGGGCGTCGCGGCCGGGTCGCGGCCGGACGACTTCCGGGCGAGCGGCGTGGACATGGCCGGGCGCGGCAAGCGGGTCGAGGTCCAGATGGCCGAGCTGAAGGCGATCTGGTCCGGCGAGCGGCGCGGCTTCGCGGGCGGCATCGGCCCGGCGCTGCCGGCGGCGCCGCCGGTGCTGATGGGCGG
>NZ_JBOHGB010000027.1:0-61769 GCF_050699935.1 Actinophytocola sp. | reverse complement strand
GTCCAGGCCACCGGCACCCAGGCGGCGGCGCTGCGCGCCATCGCCCGCCCCGGCGCCCGCCTCCGAGTCGACGGCCACGTCACCGACGACCGCGGGCACGCCGTGCGCACGCCGCGGATGGTCGTCAACGGTGGCCCGGAGCTCGTGCGGCACGGCCGTCCACATGCGACACCGCGGGCGGATGGCATGGTCCGGCCGGGCGACCCGAGCTTCTACTACGGCTGGGTGTCGAAGCGGAACCCCCGCACGATCGCCGGCGTGGACGCACGCGGCCGGATCCTGCTGGCCACCATCGACGGCCGGGCGGTCGACAGCCTGGGCCTGTCCATCGCGGAGAGCGCCGCGGTGGCGGACGCGCTGGGCATGGAGCACGCGGTCAACCTGGACGGCGGCGGCTCCACGACGATGGTCGTGCACGGCGAGGTGGTCAACCACCCCTCCGACGCGACCGGCGAACGCCCGGTGGGCGACGCGATCCTCGTCCTGCCCTGAGCGACACCCGGGCCGCGCTGGTTAGCCTGCAACGCGTGGACGTCGACGAGCTGATCGCGCTGGACCGGGCGCACGTGTGGCACCCGTACGGGCCCATGCCGGGCGCGACGGCCCCGCTCGTCGTGGCCGAGGCGGCCGGGGTCCGGCTCCGGCTGGCCGACGGGCGGGAGCTGGTCGACGGGATGTCCTCCTGGTGGGCGGCCATCCACGGCTACCGGCACCCCGTGCTCGACGACGCCCTCGCGCGCCAGGCGGCCAGGATGAGCCACGTCATGTTCGGCGGGCTCACCCACGAACCGGCCGTCCGGCTCGCGACGCGGCTGGTGGAGATCACCCCGGAGCCGCTGCGTCACGTCTTCCTGTGCGATTCGGGCTCGGTGAGCGTCGAGGTCGCCGTCAAGATGTGCCTGCAGTACTGGCGCTCCGCGAACCGCCCCGAGAAGCGCCGCCTCCTCACCTGGCGTGGCGGCTACCACGGCGACACGTTCCACCCCATGAGCGTCTGCGACCCCGACGGCGGCATGCACAGCCTGTGGCGCGGCGTACTGCCCGACCAGGTCTTCGCGGACCCGCCGCCGCGGCACGTCAGCCACGACTACATCCAGCACCTCGCCGACCTCGTGGAACGGCACGCCGGCGAGCTCGCCGCCGTGATCGTAGAGCCGGTCGTCCAGGGCGCCGGGGGCATGCGGTTCCACGACGCCCGCTACCTGCACGTCCTGCGTGAGCTGACGCTCGCCCACGACGTGCTGCTGATCTTCGACGAGATCGCCACCGGGTTCGGGCGCACCGGGGAGCTGTTCGCCGCCGACCACGCGGGGGTCAGCCCCGACGTGATGTGCGTCGGCAAGGCGCTCACCGGCGGTTACCTCACGGCGGCCGCCGCGCTGTGCACGACGCGGGTCGCCGAGGGAATCTCGCGCGGTGCCGTCCCGGTCCTCGCGCACGGGCCGACGTTCATGGGCAACCCGCTGTCCTCGGCGGTCGCGAACGCGTCGATCGCGCTGCTGCTGAGCCAGGACTGGCGCGGCACGGTCAAGCGCATCGAGAGCGAGCTCGAGCACGGGCTCGCGCCGGCGAACGAGCTCCCGGGCGTGATCGACACGCGGGTGTGCGGGGCGATCGGCGTGGTCCAGCTCGACCACGACGTCGACATCGCCGCCGCCACCCGGGCCGCGGTCGACGCGGGCGTGTGGCTGCGGCCGTTCCGCGACCTGATCTACACGATGCCGCCGTACGTGTGCGAACCGGAGGACGTCGAGCGGATCACCGGCGCGATGCTGGCCGCCGCGCGCGCCGGATAGTCCACAGGCGACCGTCTACACCGGACCAGCGGGCGCCGCACTGGCGGCCGTGGTGGGGTTGGTGCGGTTGCGACGAACGGATGGGACTAGCCTGACGCTCCGTGAGTGTCATGGTGCTCACGGGCACCGGAACCGGAGTCGGCAAGACCGTGGTGACCGCGGCCGTCGCGGCCCTCGCGCTCGAGCGGTACCGCAGCGTCGCGGTGTTGAAGCCGGCGCAGACCGGGGTCGGCCCCGACGAGCCGGCCGACCTGGCCGAGGTCGGCAGGCTGGCCGGCCAGGAGGTCACCACCTGGGAGCTGGGCCGCTTCCCGGACGCGTTGGCCCCGGGAACCGCCGCGCGCCGGGCCGGGCTGCCCCCGGTGACCCCGTCGCAGGCCGCCGCGGCCGCGGTGGAGCTGGCGCGCGGCCACGACCACGTCCTCGTCGAGGGCGCGGGTGGGCTGCTCGTCCGGTTCGACGACGACGGCGGCACGCTCGCCGACGTCGCCTGGTCGATCGGCGCGCCGGTGCTGATCGTCGCCGACGCCGGCCTGGGCACCCTCAATGCCACCGCGCTCACCGCGGAGGCTCTGCGCCAGCGGGGCATCGAGTGTGCGGGCGTCGTGGTCGGCTCGTGGCCGGCCGAGCCGGACCTGGCGGCGCGTTGCAACCTCGACGACCTGCCGCTCGTGGCCGACGCCCCGCTCGTCGGCGCGCTGCCGGAGAACGCGGCCGCCCTGGTGGGGGAGGAGTTTCGCGCCGTGGCCCGCCGCTCGCTCGCCCCCTTCCTGGGCGGCGAGTTCGATGCGAACGGCTTCGCCGCCGAGTACGCCGCGTGATCACGGGGCCGCTCGAGCCCCGGTCACCGCGTGACACAACTCGCGTCCGTCCCACGGCACCGTGCGGCAGACTTGGCCAGAAGGCTCATGCTTCACCGAGGAGGCACGCGTGACCGCTGCTCGCGAACGAGCTGCCGGACGACCCGACGCCGATCGCACGCCCGGCGACATGCTCGCCGTCGCGCGGGAGCAGGTGCTGGAGCGCGGTGTCGGTCTGGCCGAGGCGCAGGTCCTCGAGGTGCTGCGGCTGCCCGACGACCGCGTCCCGGAGCTGCTCGCGCTCGCCCACGACGTGCGCATGCGCTGGTGCGGTCCGGAGGTCGAGGTCGAGGGCATCGTGAGCCTGAAGACCGGCGGCTGCCCCGAGGACTGCCACTTCTGCTCGCAGTCCGGGCAGTTCCCCTCGCCGGTGCGCTCGGCGTGGCTGGACATCCCCGGCCTGGTCAGGGCGGCCCGCGAGACGGCGGCGACCGGGGCCAGTGAGTTCTGCATCGTGGCCGCGGTCCGCGGGCCGGACAGGCGGCTGCTCTCCCAGATCCGCGGCGGCATCAAGGCGATCCGCGACGACGGTAACGACATCCAGATCGCCTGCTCGCTCGGCATGCTGACCCAGGCGCAGGTCGACGAGCTCGTCGAGCTGGGCGTGCACCGGTACAACCACAACCTGGAGACCGCCCGCTCGCACTTCCCCAGCGTGGTCACGACCCACACGTGGGACGAGCGGTGGGAGACCCTGCGGATGGTCCACGCGGCCGGCATGGAGGTCTGCTGCGGCGGCATCATCGGCGTGGGGGAGACCGTCGAGCAGCGTGCCGAGTTCGCCGCGCAGCTCGGCGAGCTGGACCCGCACGAGGTGCCGATGAACTTCCTCATCCCGCAGCCGGGAACCCCGTACGAGGACTACGAGATCGTCGACGGCAAGGACGCGCTGCGTACGGTCGGCGCGTTCCGGCTGGCGTTGCCGCGCACGATCCTGCGCTTCGCGGGCGGGCGTGAGCTGACCCTCGGCGACCTCGGCGCGGAGCAGGGCATGCTCGGCGGCATCAACGCGATCATCGTCGGCAACTACCTGACCAACCTCGGCCGGCCGGCCCAGGAGGACCTCGACATGCTCGGCGAGCTGAACCTGCCGATCAAGGCGCTGAGCGAAACGCTGTGACCGCTTTCCGCGAGCAGAAGTGACGGAGCGAGCCATCGGGTACTGCGTGCACTGTGGCAGGCCGCCGGGGGAGGGCGACCACACCCGGTGCGCGGGCGCGCGCGGGGCCATCGACCCGCCCCGCTACTGCCCGGAGTGCGCGCGCCGGATGGTGGTCCAGGTGACTCCATCCGGGTGGTCCGCGCGGTGCAGCCGCCACGGTGACCGCACGTCGTACGACGCTGCGTCGCCCACCGACTAGGCTCGGCCCGGACGGTCGGCGTTTCAGGGCGGCACGGAGACGGAGGCAGGCGTGGCGGAACAACCCGTCGGGGCGCAGGGCGCCGCCCCAAACCGGGCCGAACACGCCGCCGGCAACGGCTCGGGCCGGCCGGGTGCGGTAGCGCCTACCGAGTACCCCGCCTACTTCCCGGTCCCGTGGGAGCCGGAGCGGCCGAAGGTCGTGGTCAAGGCGGACCTGCTGCCGGCGCTGAGCGTGCTGTCCACGGTGTCGCTGCTCGGCCTCGCGGTCGGCTGGCTGTGGTCGCGCCTCGCGCCGCCGCAGCGCATGGTGATCGCCCAGGACGGCGCGGCGCTTCCGCTCACCGCGGAGAGCTACCACCGCTTCGACGGCCTCATCCTGTTCACCCTGCTCGGCCTCGCCGCGGGCTTCGTGACCGGGCTCGCCGTGTGGTTCCTGCGCGAGCGCCGCGGCCCGGTCATCATGATCGCCGCCACGATCGGCTCCACCGTGGGCGGCTGGCTCGCGATGCAGGTCGGCACGGCGTGGGCCGAGGGACGCTACCCGGTGAGCGAGGACGTGCAGGTGCTCGACGTCGTGCTCCAGGCGCCGCGGCTGGAGTCCGCCTGGATCCTGCTGGCCTGGCCGCTGATCACCGCGCTGGTGTACGGCTTGATGGCGGCGTGGAACAGCATGGACGACCTGGGTCGCCGCCTCGGCTGAACTTGAGGCCGCGGCGTCTCGTGGTCAGGACCGGAGGTTCGTCAGGGGTCTCGACGACCCAGCTTCCCGCTGGCGGCGTTGGCGAACGGTCGCAACCACTAGTTCTTGCTCGCGTGCCGGCGCGGCGCGGCCGGTGGCGCGGGCACGGCGCCCAGCGTGGCGAGGATCCCGGCCTCCCGGTTGAGCAGTCGGCCGACCAGCCGCAGCCGGTGCAGCGGGCGGGTCTCCTCCAGCAGCCGCTGCCGGTCCTCCAGTGGTAGCAGGCAGTCCCCGGCGAGCCGGTGCGCGAGCTCGGCCACCTCGGTGTCGTCCGCCGGCTCGCTCCACTCGCCCTGGTGCCACGCGGCCTGGCAGTAGCGGCGGTACGCGGCGCGCGCCGCGTCGGCGAGCGAGCCGATCGTGGCGGTGGCGTCGCGCTGGCCGGGGATGGTCGCCGGCGCGTCCGGCACCCACTCGATCGCACCGAGCAGGTAGGGCGCGCTCGACGCGTCCACCGCCAGCAGCCGGAACCGCCGCTCGCCGACGGTGACGATGTCGAACCGGCCGTCCGGCAGCCGCTTGGCCTGGCGCAGCACGGCCGCGCAGCCGATCACCTGCAGCTGCTCGCGCGAGGTCACCTCGACCTCCGTGCTCGGTGCGAGCGCGATCACCCCGAACCGCTTGTCCGGCAGCGCTCCGGTGATCAGGTCGACCGTGAGCTGCCGGTAGCGCGGCTCGAAGATGTGCAGCGGAAGCGGAGTGCCCGGCAACAACACCGTCTGCAGCGGGAAGAGCGGCAACGTCTCGGGCACCGCACCAACCTACGACGCGCCGCCGCCGCGCGCTTGGTTCGGCGGCCGGAAGACCGCGAACGGGTCGGTCACGGCCATGCTCTGGTCGGTGAACCGGAACAGCGCCGCCGGCCGGCCGCCCGCCCGGCCGGGCGGCGCCGTCTCGCCGGTCGGCTCGAGCAGGCCGCGGCGTGCGAGCACCCGCTGAAGGTTGGTCGCGGACACCCGGTAGCCCAGTGCGGCGGAGTACAGCTCGCGCAGTGCCGACACCGTGAAGGTCGGCGGGGCGAGTGCGAAGCCGATGTTCGTGTACGACAGCTTGGCGCGCAGCCGGTCGCGTGCTCGACCGACGATCGACTCGTGGTCGAAAGCCGTGCCCGGCAACGCGTCCAGCGGATGCCACCGGGTGTCGGCCGGCAGGCCCGGGTCCACGTTGGACGGGACCAGCCCGAGGAACGCCGTCGCCACCACCCGCTCACCGGGCACTCGCCGCGGCGCGCTGAACACCGCGAGCTGCTCGACGTGCGACAACTTCCTCACGTCGACCTTCTCGGCCAGCTGGCGCTTGATCGACGACTCCACGTCCTCGGCCGCGCCGAGCCGCCCGCCGGGCAGCGACCAGCGGTGCGCGTGCGGCTCCAGAGCGCGTTGCCAGAGCAGGGCCTGGAGTGAGCCTGCTCGCACCTGGAGCACCGCGGCCAGGACTTCGTGGGCCACCGGCACGGGCGCGGTGGTAGCATCGACCATGTTTTCGATCCTAAGGCGAAAACCTCGGGATGGGAAATCGGCGAGGGTGAGGACCCGAGGGAGGACGACATGGCCGCCACCGAATACCCCCGTACGAGATCGGGCATCGGAGTCGCGGAACGCGAGCCGGCCGACGACCTGACGCCGTACGGCGGCGTCGAGCCGGACGCCGCGTGGCGCGACGAGGTGCGCCGCCTGGCGAGGGAACGCGACGCGGTACTGCTCGCGCACAACTACCAGCTGCCCGAGATCCAGGACATCGCCGACCACACCGGCGACTCCCTGGCACTGAGCCGGGTCGCGGCCGCCAGCGACGCGGCGACGATCGTGTTCTGCGGCGTGCACTTCATGGCCGAGACCGCGAAGATCCTCGGCCCGCACAAGACGGTGCTGATCCCCGACGCGCGAGCCGGCTGCTCGCTCGCCGACTCCATCGACGCCGCCCAGCTGCGCGCGTGGCAGGCCGAGCACCCCGGCGCGGTCGTCGTGTCCTATGTGAACACCACGGCCGAGGTGAAGGCCGAGACCGACATCTGCTGCACGTCGTCCAACGCGGTCGACGTGGTGCGCTCGATCCCCGCCGACCGTGAGGTGCTGTTCCTGCCCGACCAGTTCCTCGGCGCGCACGTCAAGCGCGAGACCGGTCGGGAGAACCTGCACGTGTGGGCCGGCGAGTGCCACGTGCACGCCGCCATCAACGGTCCGGAGCTAGCCGCGCGGGCCGCCGCGAGCCCGGACGCGGACCTGTTCGTGCACCCGGAGTGCGGCTGCGCGACGTCCGCCCTGTACCTGGCGGGGGAGGGCGTGGTGCCGTCGTCGCAGGTGAAGATCCTCTCCACGGGTGGCATGGTCGCCGAGGCCCGCGCGACCAAGGCCCGCTCGGTGCTCGTGGCGACCGAGGTCGGCATGCTGCACCAGCTGCGCCGGGCTGCCCCGGAGATCGACTTCCGCGCGGTGAACGACCGTGCCTCGTGCCGCTACATGAAGATGATCACGCCGGCCGCGCTGCTGCGCTCGCTGCGCGAGGGCCGGGACGAGGTGCACGTGGACCCGGTGGTCGCCGAGCGCGCCCGGGGCGCGGTGCGCCGCATGATCGAGATCGGCAAGCCCGGCGGTGGAGAGTGACCGCCACGAACCCCACCCCACCACGCCCCTCGCACGCACGGACACCGGAGCCCCACCCGCACGCACGGACACCGGAGCCTCGCGCGCGCGTGCGGACACCAGACCCCCACCCGTTCCCGGGGGCCACCCGCCATGCCAGCTTATCGGTTGGACGTGTCGGGGAGGGCACGCAAGATCCACATGTGGATGGCGGGGTCGGTTGTGGACAACCCGACGGGGCGTGCCGGTGGGAGGCGCGGGCTGATCTGGTCGTCGTCGGTACCGGGGTCGCGGGGCTGACCGCGGCGCTGCGAGCGCGCGAGCTCGGCATGAACGTGTTGGTGGTGACCAAGGACGCGGTCGACGGGGGCAACACCCGCTGGGCGCAGGGCGGCGTGGCGGTCGTGCTCGGGGACGTCCCGGGTGACTCGGTGGACCGGCATGTCGCCGACACGCTCGCGGCCGGCGGCGGGCTGTGCGATACCGACGCGACCGCCGCGATCATCGGCGACGGCCCGGCCGCGGTGGGCCGGCTGCGGGACCGGGGGGCGCGGTTCGACCCGGGCGCGGACGGTGGGCCGGCGCGCACCCGGGAGGGCGGGCACACCGCGTTCCGGGTCGTGCACGCGGGCGGCGACGCGACCGGGGTCGAGGTCGAGCGTGCGCTGCTCGCGGCGAGCCGGGACGGCAGGGTGCCGATGCTGGAGCACCACGTCGCGGTGGACACGCTGCGCACGCCGGCGGGCGACGTCGCGGGCCTGCTCGTGCTCGACGGCTCCGGTGTGCCGGGGGTGCTGACGGCGCCGGCCGTGCTACTCGCGACCGGCGGGCTGGGGCAGCTGTACCAGGCGACGACGAACCCCGCGGTGGCGACCGCGGACGGCGTGGCGATAGCTTTGCGCTCCGGGGCGCCGGTGGCGGACCTCGAGTTCGTACAGTTCCACCCGACGGTGCTCTACACCGGCGAGGGTGCGCGCGGGCGGTGCCCGCTGGTCACCGAGGCGGTGCGCGGCGAGGGCGCGGTCCTGGTGGACTCGACCGGCGAACGGGTGACGGCGGGCGTGCACCCGCTGGGCGACCTGGCCCCGCGCGACGTCGTGTCGGCGGCGATCACGCGGCGGCTCGCGTCGCTGGGCGAGGACCACGTGTTCCTGGACGCGACGCACCTGGACGCGCCGACGTTCCAGCGCCGCTTCCCGACCGTGCTGGCCGCGTGCCTCGCGGTCGGCGTCGACCCGTCCCGCACGCCGATCCCGGTCTCGCCCGCGGCGCACTTCTCGTGCGGCGGTGTGGTGACCACTGTGGACGGACGGACCGCGGTGCCCGGGCTGTACGCGGCCGGTGAGGTGGCCCGGACCGGCCTGCACGGCGCGAACCGGCTGGCATCCAACAGCCTGCTGGAGGGACTGGTGGTCGGTACGCGGGCGGCCGAGGCGGTGGCGGCCGACCTGGCGCTGGGCGTGCTTGCCGAGCCACGGCTGGCGGCGTGCCCGCCGGTGCCGGTCGTGCCGGTGGCCGACCGGGACACGCTGCAGCGGGTGATGAGCCGCTACGCCGGCATCGGCCGGGACGCCGAGGGGCTGGCGGTGGTCGGCTCGGTGCTCGACGTGTCCGCTGTGGACCGTCCACTGGCGACTCGCGAGCTCGTGGAGGACGCGGCGCTGACGCTGGCCGCCCGCGCGCTGATCGCCGCCGCGGCCTCGCGGACCGAGTCCCGCGGCTGCCACGTGCGCGACGACTTCCCCGGCGTGGACCCGGAATGGGCGCGCTCGCTCACGGTCCGGCTCACCCCGTCCGGGCAGCCGATGCTGGACCGGCCGGCCGTCCTGACCCGAGGGGCGGCATGACGGACCTGGACATGGACTTGGACATGGACGACGCGCGCCGCGTGGTGTCGGTGGCGCTGGCGGAGGACCTCCGCTACGGCCCGGACGCGACGACGACGGCCACCGTGCCGGCGTCGGCGGTCGCGGTGGCGGAGCTGACCCCGCGGGTGGCCGGCACGCTGGCCGGCGTCCCGGTCGCGCTCGAGGTGTTCTCCGCCGTGCTCGACTCGTACGAGGTGCTCGCGCGGCGCGAGGACGGCGAGCGGCTGGCGGCGGGGGAGCCCGCGCTGGTGCTGCGCGGACCGGTGCGGGGCCTGCTGAGCGCCGAGCGGACCGCGCTGAACCTGCTGTGCCACCTGTCCGGCGTGGCGACGGCGACGTCGGCGTGGGTGGACGCGATCGCCGGCACGGGCGCGGTGGTGCGCGACTCCCGCAAGACGCTGCCGGGCCTGCGGCTGTTGGAGAAGTACGCCGTGCGCTGCGGCGGTGGGGAGAACCACCGGCTGGGCCTGGGCGACGCGGTGCTCATCAAGGACAACCACGTGCACGCCGCGGGCTCGGTGACCGCCGCGCTGCGGGCGGCCCGCGCGCACGCGCCGGACCTGCCGTGCGAGGTCGAGGTCGACACGCTCGGGCAGCTGGACGAGGCGCTCGCGTTCGGCGCGGAGCTGGTCCTGCTGGACAACTTCACCCCCGACGCGTGCGCCGAGGCGGTCCGGCACGCGGCCGGCACCGGCACGAAGCTGGAGGTCTCCGGGGGGCTGAGACTGGCCGACGCCCGCGCGTACGCGGAGACGGGCGTGGACTTCCTCGCGGTGGGCGCCCTGACCCACTCCGCCCCCGCCCTGGACCTGGGCATGGACCTACGCTGACCCGCACGCGGGGTGGCGGATGCCTGGAAGGACGCCTTCCTGTCGCTGCGCGACATGAAGGACGCCTTCCTGGCATTACGGCTCGGAGATCGCGCGCAGGTCGGCCAGGCCGCGCAGCAGGTGCTCGCCCGCGGGGGTCGAGGCCGGGTCCAGCAGCCACTGCATGGACAGCCCGTCGCACACGGCCATCACCCAGCTCGCGACCGCCGTGCACCGCGGGTCCTCCGCGGGCGCGTCCAGCGCGGCGCCGACGAGCTCGGCCACGTGAGCGCGGGTGCGCCGGTACATCCCCGCCAGCTGCTCGCGCAGCACCGGGTCCCGGTCCGCCTGCGCCAGCGCCTCCATGAAGGACACGAGCAACGCGCGGCGGCCGGTCAGCGAGTCCAGCAGGGCCGCCCACGCGAGGTGCGCGCGCTCGATCGGCGACACGTCGGGGTCGGCCATCGCGGCGGTCGTCAGCTGGGTGGCCCACTCCTCGAACACCGACCCCAGCGCGGCGTTGAGCAGGCCGGCCTTCGAGCCGAAGTGGTAGCCGATCGAGGCCAGGTTCGTGCCCGAGGCAGCGACGAGGTCACGCGCGGTGATGTGCGCGTATCCCTTGTCCTCCAGCAACTGCCGCGCCGCGGCGAGCAACTGTTCGCGATGGCCCACGCGCTGACGGTACCTTGTGCCGCCATCTATACGCGCGTATAAACGAGGGCATGGCGACCCTCGAGGCCAAGGACGCGCGGACCCTGCCACCTGGCCCGCGGTCGCCGGCGCTGGTGCAGACGATCCTGTTCCTCGTCGCCAGACGGCAGACGCACCTGCGGCTGCGGCGCCGCTACGGCGAGACGTTCACGACACGGATCGCGGGCGACCGGCTGGTGGTCACGTTGACCCGGCCGGAGCACATCCGCGACGTGTTCGCCGGCTCGCCCACCGTCTTCCACGCCGGCGAGGGCAACGCGATCCTCCAGCCCGTGATGGGCAGGCACTCCCTGCTGATCACCGACGAGGACGAGCACCTGCGCGCCCGCAAGCTGCTCATGCCGGCGTTCAACGGCGCCGCCCTGCGCGGCTACCGCGACCTGATGGCCGAGCTCGCCGCCGACGACGCGCGGGGCTGGCCGGTCGGGCGGCCGTTCCCGGTGCACCCGCGGATGAACGCGGTGACCCTGGAGATCATCCTGCGCGTCGTGTTCGGCATGGGCGAGGGGCCGCGGCTGGCCGAGCTGCGCCCGCGGCTGCGCCGGATCTCCGACATCGGCCCGCTGACCGTGCTGGGCTGGACCTACCCGTGGCTGCGGACGTTCGGCCGGTGGCGGCAGAACTTCGAGAACCTCCGCGCCGTGAACCGCCTGCTGTACGCGGAGATCGCGGACCGCAAGCGGGCCGGTGACCTCGCCGACCGCGGCGACGTGCTGTCCCGGCTGCTGACCGCGGCCGGTGGCGAGCTGTCCGATGTGGAGCTCCGCGACCAGATGATCACCCTGCTGCTCGCCGGCCACGAGACGACGGCGACGGCGCTGGCCTGGTCGTTCCACGAGCTCGCGCGCCGCCCGGACATCCAGCGCCTCGCCCAGCGGGCCGCCGACGACGGCGACGAGGACTACCTGCAGGCGGTGGTGAAGGAGGCCATGCGCAAGCGCCCGGTGATCCAGAACGTGGCGCGCAGGCTGACCGAGCCGACCGAGGTGGCCGGCTACCTCCTGCCGGCCGGCACGATCGTCGGGCCCAGCATCTCGCTGGTCCACCAGGACGCCACCCTGCACGACGACCCGGGCGACTTCCGTCCCGACCGGTTCGTCGGCAAGCAGCCGGAGGCCGGCACGTGGATCCCGTTCGGTGGCGGCGTGCGGCGCTGCATCGGCGCGGGCTTCTCGCAGCAGGAGGCCGCCGTGGTGCTGCGCGAGGTGCTGTCCCGCTACGACCTTCGCCCGGAGCGCGCGAAGCCGGAGTTCCCCAAACCCCGCAACATCACCCTGACCCCGGCCCGCGGCGGCCGGGTCATCGCGACGCCCCGCTGAGTCACCCGGTCCGCGCGCCGGCTCTCCCGGCCACCGCCCGGCCACTCGGCGTGACCTTGCGGCGGGTCAGGAAGCCGAGGATCGCCGCGGTCAGCGCCAGCGTGAGGCCGGTCTGCTCGGTCGTCCAGGTGAGCACGCCGAACCCGACCAGCAGCGCCAGGGTCGCCTGGATCACACCCTGAAAGGCCACCGGCTCGGCCCGCACGTGCTTGACGAACGCGCGGAACGCCGCCCGCGAGTAGTTGCGAGTGCTGTCTGGCATGTGTCCCCCCGTCCTACGAACACCTCTGTAACAGGAGCGTCGCGCGCCGCGACGGATACATGCCGGGCGAAATCGCCACTCAGACCATTGTGGATAGTCGGGGTCAGAGGCGCCGGTTCGCCAGTACCGGGATGGCCTCCCGGGTCTTGTCCACCAGCGGCAGGTCCAGGTCCACCACGAGCACGTCCGGGCCCGCGCCGAGCTGCGCCACGATCTCGCCCGACGGCGACGCCACGGTGCTGTACCCGATGCCCGTCGGGGCCTTCGGGTGCACGTCGGCGTCGGCCACGGCCGGATCGGCCTGGCCACACGCCACCAGCCACGATGTCGAGTCCAGCGCCCGCGCCCGCACCAGGAGCTCCCACTGGTCGCGCTTGCCCGGCCCCGCACCCCACGACGCACCCATCAGCACGACCGTCGCGCCGCGGTCTGCCAGGCGGGTGAACAGCTCCGGGAACCGCACGTCGTAGCAGGTCGCGAGGCCCAGCGTGACGTCGTCGACGGTCACGATCGCCAGTTCCGACCCGGGCGCCACGGTCTTCGACTCGGCGAAGCCGAACGCGTCGAACAGGTGGATCTTGTCGTAGCCGAGGTGCTGGCCAGCGCCGGTCGCGAGCAACGTGTTGAACACCCGCCCGTCCGGCGAGGGCGTGAACATCCCGGCCACCACCAGCATGCCGTGCTCCTCGGCGATCGACGCGACGGCCGACGCCCACGGCCCGTCGACCGGCTCGGCGACCGGCGCCAGCGGCGTGCCGAAGCACGCCATCGTCGCCTCCGGGAACACCGCGACCGACGCGCCGTCCGCGGCCGCCCGGGCCACGGCGTCGCGGAGGCGCGACAGGTTGTCCGACGGCACGGCCGTCGACGTGATCTGGCAAAGCGCGATCCGCACGGGAGCCTCCTGGCCGGTAATCCCTAATCCACCTACGCGAGGATATGTCGCCCGGCTAGGGTCGAGCCTCGTGCCCACCAAGTGTCGCCACCGTCTCGCGCCGGCGCTCGCCGCGTTCGCGCTGCTGGCGACCGGCTGCACCGATGACCCGGTACCCCCGGCATCCGGCGACCCGGACGGCACCTCGCTCGTGCTCGCGGTCGCGGACGAGCCCGTCGAGCTCAACCCCCTCGACGGGTACGCCGAGCACGGCGCCGCGAAGATCTTCGAGGGCCTGGTCGAGCACGACGCCGACGCCACGCTGCGGCCCGCGCTCGCCGCCGAGCTGCCCGAGTCGTCGCCGGACGGTCGCACGTGGACGGTTCGGCTCCGGCCGGACGTCACGTTCACCGACGGCACGACCCTCGAGTCGCGGGACGTCGTCGCCACTTACCGCGCGATGCTCGACCCGGCCCGCCGTTCGCCCGCGCGGCAACGGTTCGCGATGCTCGAGTCGGTGTCCGCACAGGACCCGTCGACCGTCGAGTTCACGCTCACCGCGCCGTACGCGCCGTTCCCCGATCTGCTCGTGCTGGGAATCCTGCCCAGCGAGTCGGCGAGCGGCTCCGACGCCGAGCCGGTCGGCACCGGCCCGTACCGGCTCACCGAGTGGCGGCACGGCTCACGGATGGTGCTGGAGGCGAACAAGGACTACTGGGACGGCCCGCCCGCGATCACCAAGGTCACCGTCCAGTTCATCCCCGACGACGAGGTTCGGGCGGAACGGCTGCGCGACGGCAAGCTCGACGGCGCCGCACTGCCCCCGGCCCTCGCCGCGAAGTTCGACAACGTCGACGGCCTGCGCGTGGTCTCGCACAGCGCGGCCGACGTGCGCGCGGTCGTGCTGCCGACCGACCACCCGGTGACCGGTGACCCGGCCGTCCGGCTCGCGCTCAATCACGCGATGGACCGCGAGCGGATGGTCGCCGACGTGCTGGCCGGCCAGGGCTCGGTGGCGTACACGCCGATGCCGGGCGTGCTCGCGGAGTTCGTCGAACCGGAGGCCACGTACGACTACGACGTCACCCGCGCGCTCGACCAGCTCGAGTCCAGCGGCTGGACCACCGGGGCGGACGGCGTTCGCGCCAAGGGCCGGACGGCGGCCGAGTTCACCCTGCGCCACCTGTCCGGCGACACGGTCGCGTCGGGCCTGGCCGAGGCGTTCGCGACCAACGCGCGGTCGATCGGCATCCAGGTCGACGTCGAAGCTGTGAGCGCCTCGGGTCTCACCGGCCCGGTGATCGTCGGGTTCGGCAACCCGTTCGACCCCGACCTCGCGCTGTACCAGGTGCTGCGGTCGGGCCGGGCCCCCCTCGGCGGGTACGCGAACGAGACCGTGGACTCGGCGCTGGACACCGGCCGCTCGGCGACGGACCCGGCGGAGCGGGCGACGGCGTACCGGCGGCTGCAGCGCGCCTACGTGTCCGCGCCCGGACTGGTGGTGCTGGTGGCGCCGAACCACACGTACGTGATGCGGGAGAGCTGGGACGGCTATGAGCCGGTGGTCGACGGGCGCGGACCGAGCATGAGCTGGGGCGCGTGGTGGAACCTGGAGAAGTGGACACCGCGATGAGTCCAATTCAAAACACTCCTGATCGCCGGCCTCTTGCGCAGACGTGGACCGGTTTTGAATTGGGCTCAGCATGATCGATCTCCACGCCGTGCGGGCGGACACGCCCGCGTGCCACCGGGGTGTGTTCCTGGACAGCGCGGGCTCGTCGCTGCCGCCCGTGCAGGTGCTCGACGAGGTGATCGGCCACCTGCGTCGCGAGGCCGAGGTGGGCGGGTACCGGGCGTTCGACGAGCGGCTGGCGGACCTGGAGGCCGGGTACGGGCTGCTGGCGTCGCTGCTCGGGTGCGAGCCGGACGAGGTGGCGTTCACCGACAGCGCGACGCGGTCTTGGCTGGCGTTGTTCGACGCGGTTCCGCTGGCGGCCGGCGACCGCGTCCTGGTGACCGAGGTGGAGTACGCGGGCAACGCGATCCCGCTGCTGCGCCGGGCGGCCGAGGTCGGCGCGACGGTGTCGCCGGTCCCGTCCTCCCCGGGCGGAGAGGTGGACGTCGCCGCCCTGCGGTCGATGCTGGACGAGCGGGTCAAGCTGGTGTCGCTGGTGCACGTGCCGACGAACGGCGGCCTCGTGAACCCGGTCGCGCCGGTCGTCTCGGCCGCCCACGAGGTCGGCGCGCTCGTTCTGCTCGACGCGTGCCAGTCGGTCGGCCAGGTTCCCCTCGACGCGGCCGCGCTCGGGGTGGACCTGGTCTCGGGCACGGGCCGCAAGTGGCTTCGCGGTCCGCGGGGCACCGGGTTCCTGGTGGTGCGCCGCGACGTGCTGCCGCGGCTGCGTCCTCGGCAGGTCGACATGCGCTCGGGCACGTGGACGTCGCCGGAGGAGTACCGGCTGCGGTCTGATGCGCGGGTGTTCGAGCTGTGGGAGTCGAGCGTCGCCGACCGGCTGGGCCTGCTGGCGGCGGTCCGGTACGCGCTGTCGCTGGGCATGGACGCGATCGCGGCGGCGGTCCGGGAGCGGGCGTCGTACCTGCGGGCCGGCCTGTCGTCGGTCCCGGGCGTGACGGTCCACGACCTGGGCACCGAACGGTGCGGCATCGTCAGCTTCACGGTCGAGGGCCGGACTCCGGCCGAGGTCGAGGCCCACCTGGCATGGCACCAGGTCACGGTGACGGTCTCCGGCGCCACCTCCACCCAGTACGACATGACCCGCCGCGCACTGCCGGAGGTGGTCCGCGCGTCCCCGCACTACTTCGTCTCGCCGGCCCAGCTCGACGAGGCGGTCGCCGCGCTCCGCCCCGGCTGACCGGGCGCCGCGCCGAACAGGCGAACGGCGCCTCCACCCGCACGTGGAGGCGCCGTCCGAGTTCTGTTGAGTCAGCCGGCGTTGGTGAGCAGGATGTCCACCGCGGCGTCGTTGCGGGTCGTCTGCGGGCCGATCTCCTCGTCGGGCGGGTAGAAGCCGTCGATGCCGCCGCCGCTCGGGAACATCTCGAACGTGTAGCTCAGGATCTTGTGCGTGCCCCACGCCCAGTCGTCGATCGAGCCGTCGGTGATGTAGAGGTCGCTCGCCTGCTCGGGGGTGTAGCCGTTCGTCTCCGCCATCTGCTGGCCGATGTCGGCGAAGCGGTCGTACTCCTCCTGGGTCATCCCCTCGGTCACGTCGTCGGTGGTGTGCCCGAACGGCCACAGCACCAGCTCGGAGAACGTGTGGAAGTCGATGTGGGCCTTGAACTGCCGGCCGTCCATGAACGCCTGGACCGCCGCGACCTCGGGAGCCGACGCGGGCGACTCGCCGCGGTAGGTCTCGCCGGACGGGTTGTCGTCCGAGCCGCCGCAGCAGCCCCACTTGTAGGAGAAGTTCCGGTTGAGGTCGGTGCCGACCGAGCCGTCGGAGTTCGGCTGCCGGTTCTTGCGCCAGCCCTGGTATTCGCCGCCGGAGATGTCGAACTCCGCGCCGTCGGGGTTCTGGCTCGGGATCACGAAGATCTCCCGGCTGTCGACGAAGCCGGTGACGGTCTGGTCGGTGCCGTAGCCGTCGGTGAACCGCTGGACGATGTGCAGGCACATCTCGGTCGTCAGGTGCTCCCGGGCGTGCATGTTGCAGGTGAACAGCACCTCCGGCTCGTCCTCGTCGGTCGCGACGTTGTCGCTGATCTTGAGGAACGGGAGGTCGCGGCCCTCGAAGGAGCTGCCGACGCTGCCCTGCTGGGCGATCGCGGCGTGGTCGGTCGCCGCCGCGGCCACCTCGGCGACCATCTCGTCGTAGGTGTGGTAGCCCTCGTCGCCGGACGGGAAGTCGGCGACCGAGGAGTCCTTCGTGGACGGTCCACCGCTGCGCTTCTCCAGCATGGCCTCGACATCGCCGGTGAGCTCGAGCGTGTAGCCCTGGGCCCGCAGCTGCCGCGCCTGTGCCGGGCTGGCGATCAGCTCCATCGGACCGCCGCCGTGGCCCTCGCCGAGCACGTCGACACCCGAGTTGACGACCTGCGTGCGCGTCTGGACGGTGTCCGCGCCGGTCAGCGTGTACAGACCCCGGTCCGGGGCGGGTGGTGCGGCGGTGGGCTCCTGGGCGCCGGCCGACCAGGCCGTGACCACCATCAGGGCAGCGGCCGCGGCGGCCGCTGCCAGGCCGATCGCACGACGTTTGGTGAACATGTCCCCTCCGAGCAAGGTACGACAGTGATCGCCCGAGCGTGCTGCGCGTGTCCGATCGGCGACAACCCGTCATTGGTCGGGGAGTACCACCCGGTAGACGATGACCAGACGAACGTAGTGGGCCGTTCGGCCGCGCCACGGGACGGCATACCCTGGGCATGACCACCCGCGCGACCTGAGGGAAACCGATGCTGAGCCGTACCGACCTGCGTGGTCGAGTCCCGTCCCCGGCAGAGCTGCGTGCCGTGCTGCCGCGCGCCGAGACGGACGTGGACGCCGTGCTGCATCGGGTCCGGCCGATCGTGGCGGACGTGCGCGACCGCGGCGTCGACGCCGTGCTGGAGTACACGGAGCGTTTCGACCAGGTACGGCCGTCGTCCGTCCGCGTGCCGGAGCGCGACCTCAAGGAGGCGCTCGACAACCTCGACGCCGACGTCCGGGCCGCCCTCGAGGAATCCGTCAAGCGGGCCCGCGCGGTGCACGCCGACCAGCGGCGGCACGACGTCACCACCCAGGTCGTGCCCGGCGGCACGGTCACCGAGCGCTGGGTGCCGGTGCGGCGCGTCGGGCTGTACGCCCCGGGTGGCCTCGCGGTCTACCCGTCGAGCGTCGTGATGAACGTCGTCCCCGCGCAGATCGCCGGCGTCGAGTCGCTCGTGGTGTGCTCGCCGCCGCAGGCCGGGTTCGGCGGCCGGCCGCACCCGGCGATCCTGGCGGCGGCCGCGCTGCTCGGCGTCACCGAGGTGTGGGCGGTCGGCGGCGCGCAGGCGGTGGCACTGCTCGCGTACGGCGGCACCGACACCGACGGCGTCGGGCTGGAGCCGGTCGACATGGTCACCGGGCCCGGCAACGTCTACCTCACGGCGGCGAAGCGCCTGCTACGCGGGCTGGTCGGCATCGACTCGGAGGCCGGGCCGACCGAGATCGCGATCCTCGCCGACGGCACCGCCGACCCCGTGCACGTCGCCGCCGACCTGATCAGCCAGGCCGAGCACGACACGCTCGCCGCGAGCGTGCTCGTCACCGACTCCGTCCCGCTTGCCGACGCGGTCGACGCCGAGCTGGCGCGGCAGGTCGAGCGCACCAAGCACACCGAGCGCATCACGATCGCCTTGCGCGGCAAGCAGTCCGGCTGCGTCCTGGTGTCCACCATGGACGACGGGCTGTCGGTCGTGGACGCTTACGCGGCGGAGCACCTGGAGATCCAGACCGCCGACGCGGCCGCGGTGGCCGCCCGGGTGCGTGCCGCGGGCGCGATCTTCGTCGGGCCGCACAGCCCGGTGTCACTCGGCGACTACTGCGCGGGCTCCAACCACGTGCTGCCCACGGGTGGCTGCGCGCGGCACTCGTCCGGCCTGTCGGTACAGACGTTCCTGCGCGGCATCCACGTGGTCGACTACTCGCGAGCGGCGCTGGAGAGCGTGACGCCGCAGGTGGTCGCGCTCGCGAACGCCGAGGACCTGCCCGCGCACGGCCAGGCCGTCACCGCCCGGTTCGGGGGCGGCGAGTGACGCTCGGGGACGGCATCGGGTTGGGCGACCTGCCGCTGCGGGAGGACCTGCGCGGCCGCGGCCCGTACGGCGCGCCGCAGTTGGACGTGCGGGTTCGGCTCAACACCAACGAGAACCCGTACCCGCCGCCGCCCGCGCTGGTCGCCGACGTGGCCGCGGCGGTGTCCGAGGCGGCCGCGACCCTGCACCGCTACCCGGACCGGGACGCGGTGGCGCTGCGCGCCGACCTCGCGACGTACCTGTCCGCGTCGACCGGCGTGGCGCTGTCCGTCGCGAACCTGTGGGCCGCCAACGGGTCCAACGAGGTGCTGCAGCAGATCCTGCAGGCGTTCGGCGGCCCGGGTCGCATCGCGCTCGGCTTCGAGCCGTCGTACTCGATGCACCCGATCATCGCCGCCGGCACCCGCACCGACTGGGTGCCGACCCCGCGCCGGCCGGACTTCACGCTCGACACGGCCGCCGCCGCGTCGGTGCTCACCGCCCGCGCGCCCGACGTCGCGTTCGTGACCAGCCCGAACAACCCCACCGGCGGCTCGATCCCGCTCGACGAGCTGCGCGCGCTGGTGCGCGCCTCGCCGGGCCTGGTCGTCGTCGACGAGGCGTACGCGGAGTTCTCCTCGCGCCCGAGCGCCGTGGGGCTGATCGAGGAGTTCCCGGCGAAGCTGATCGTGTCCCGGACGATGAGCAAGGCGTTCGCCTTCGCGGGTGGTCGGCTGGGCTACCTCGCCGCGGCGCCCGCGGTGGTGGACGCCCTGCAGCTGGTCCGACTGCCGTACCACCTCTCGGTGCTCACGCAGGCTGCCGCGCGGGCCGCGCTGCGCCACGCCGACGACACGCTGCGCTCGGTGCACGCGCTCGCCACGGAGCGCGACCGGGTCATGGACTCGTTGCGGGACCTGGACTTCTCCGTCGTCCCGAGCGACGCCAACTTCGTCCTGTTCGGACGGTTCGGCGACGCGCACACGACCTGGGGGTCCTATTTGGAGCAGGACGTGCTGATCCGGGACGTGGGCGTCCCGGGCCACCTGCGGGTTACCATCGGCACACCGGCCGAGAACGACGCATTCCTGGCCGCCAGTAAGGAGATCGTCAGGTGAACCGCACCGCCCGGGTCGAACGGTCCACGAAGGAGTCGGCGGTCGTCGTCGAGATCGACCTCGACGGCGCCGGCAAGGTGGAGGTGTCCACCGGAGTGCCGTTCTACGACCACATGCTCACCTCGTTCGGCGTGCACGGCGCGCTCGACCTCACCGTCCGCGCGAGCGGTGACGTCGAGGTCGACGCGCACCACACGGTCGAGGACGTGGCGATCGTGCTCGGCGAGGCGGTCGGCAAGGCGCTGGGGGACAAGCAGGGCATCCGCCGCTTCGGCGACGCGTGGATCCCGATGGACGAGACCTTGGCGCACGCGGCGGTCGACGTGTCGGGCCGGCCGTACTGCGTCCACCTCGGCGAGCCGGAGTCGATGGCGGGCTTCACCGTCGGCGGCAACTACCCGACCGTGCTGAACCGGCACGTGTTCGAGTCGCTGGCGTTCCACGCGCGGATCGCGCTGCACCTGCGGGTGCTGCACGGGCGCGATCCGCACCACGTCACCGAGGCGCAGTACAAGGCCGTGGCGCGGGCGCTGCGCGCGGCGGCCGAGGCCGACCCGCGGCTGTCCGGCGTGCCGAGCACCAAGGGCGTGCTCTAGGCTTCGGCGCCATGTCCAGGGAAGTCATCGTGATCGGCCTGCTCGCCGTGGCCGGGTTCTTGATCGGTGGCGTCTACTCCACATGGAAGACCGCCCGGTTCCTTGCGATCGTGCTGGGTCTCGCGGCCCTGGTCGCGATCGGCGGTGCCGTCGTGTGGCTGGTGTCCTAGTGTCGTGAGTCGTTGATTCGGCTGCGGTAGGCGGCGAGGGTGCCGGGTATCTGGTGCTGGTGGAAGCGGGGTGGCGGATCAGCCATTCCTCGACCTTCGGGGGATGTCGAACGCGGCGAACAGGCTGGTGGTGCCATGGCGGATGTCATCCGCTCCGGCGTGGTCGGCATGATCGGCAGAGTCCGCGCGGTCCGATCAGATCCGCGGCACCGCGGACTGTGACATCCCGGTGATCACCCCGAGGCCGCCACTTGGACACCACAATCCGCGCTCACGCAGCCAACGCCTGCGACGGCCTCCACGCCAGCAGAACCCGGTGCTCCTCATCGGAAAGCACCACCGGATCAACCCTCGGGTTCGGCACACCAAACCCACCAACTACCGGCGAACTAACGACTCACGACACTGGTTGCGGAACACTAGTCCCAGCGGTAGAACTGCCGGCCGTCCCGCTTCGCGCCGAGCCGGTCGTAGAAGCGCAGGGCGTCCTCGTTCCACCGGTCGGCGGTCCACTCGACGCGGGAGCAGCCCCGCTCGGCGGCGAGCTCGCGCAGGCCGTGCAGCAGCCGCTCGCCGATGCCGGCGCCGCGATGTCCCGCGGTGACGAACAGGTCCTTCAGGAAGATCGAGGTACGCAGGTCCTTCGCCGGCCAGTGGTAGGTGTAGGTCGCGATCCCGACCGGGATACCGCCGACGCGGGCGACCAGCGCGTGCGCCGCGGGCGGCGTGCCGAACAGCACATCCGCGATCCGGGCGGCACGCGCCGGGAACGGCTCGAACTCGGTGACCCCGTAGAAGTGGTCGAGTTCTTCCAGCAGCGCCACCAGCGCCGACACGTCCGCCCGCACCGGCGGTCCGATCGTCAACATCCTGTGATCCTCGCCCGGCACGCCCCGACCGCGAAAGGGTGACGTGCGACCATGAAACGGTGACCGAACGCAAGCCGGCGGACATGCCGGTCGGGGACTGGGTGGAGCGGCAGATTCGGGCCGCCCAGGAGCGCGGCGCGTTCGACGACCTGCCCGGTGCGGGCAAGCCGCTGCCGCGGCGGTCCGGCGACGTCATGGAGTGGGTCGCGGAGAAGCTCCGTTCGGAGAACGCGGACACGACGGCGCTACTACCGCCGTCGCTGGCGCTGCGCAAGGAGATCGAGGACCTGCCGGAGAGGCTCGCGACGGTGCGCTCGGAGCAGAAGGTGCGCGAGATCGTGGCCGACCTCAACAAGCGGATCCGGGACGAGATCCTGATTCCGCGCGCGGGTCCGCCGCTGCTCGTGCGCCCGGTCGACGTCGAGGACGTGCTGGAGACCTGGCGCGCCTCGCGCCCGACCTAGTGCGCTGTCAAGGTTCGGCACGTTTCTCGACGGCCCGGTTGACCGCTGGCCGCGTCGTCGGACGGCCCGAACACAACCCGGTGTGAGGGCCATCCTCCGCCTTGCCAGCGGCGAACAGGACCCATCGGTAAACGCCTTGACGAAGCACTAGTTGACGCCGCCCTCGGAGGCGGCCCTCAGACGCGGCGCGCCCGGGCCCATCGCGGCCAGCATGTCGTCGTGGTTCATGAGGTGGCAGGACTTCAGCGAGAGGCAGCCGCAGCCGATGCAGGCGGTCAGCCGGTCGCGCAGCCGTTGCATCGCGTCGATGCGGGCGTCCAGCTCACCGCGCCACAGGTTCGACAGGCGCGCCCAGTCGGCCTTCGTGGGCGTGCGGCTCTCGGGGAGGGTGGCGAGCGCCTCATGGATCTCCTCGAGCGAGAGTCCCACCCGCTGCGCGGTCCGGATGAACGCCAGCCGCCGCAGCACCGCCCGGGCGTATTTCCGCTGGTTGCCGGCGGTCCGCTCGGAGGAGATGAGGCCTCGCTCCTCGTAGAACCGCAGCGCGGTGTGCGGCACACCGCTGCGCTTGGCCATCTCACCGATCGTCAGCATGTCCGGCAGTTTCGGCACGTCACCGACCATACCGGTGAATCCTTGACCTAGGTGGAGGTCGTCGTCCTAGACCTCTAGCGAACTCGAAGTCGCACCCTCGGGGCATGACTCGGATGACCCAGAACCTCGCCGGCCTGTTCGAGCGGATGACCGGCGACGAGAAGCACGAATGGGCCGCAGCGTCCACAGTGGATGTTCTGTGGGTCCTGTACGACCGCGTGCTGAACATCGGGCCCGACAACGTCGACGACCCCGACCGGGACCGGTTCCTGCTGTCCAAGGGCCACCGCCCGATGGCGTGCTACGCGGTGCTGGCAGCCAAGGGCTTCATCGACGCCGACAGCCTCGACGACTGGACCATGTTCGGCTCGCCGCTCGGGCAGCACCCCGACCGCGTGCTCGTGCCTGGCGTCGAGATCAGCGCGGGCTCGCTCGGCCACGGCGTCGGGCTCGGCGTGGGAACCGCGCTCGGGCTGCGCGCGCAACGCCGCACCGCGCGCACGGTCGTGCTGGTCGGCGACGGCGAGCTCGACGAGGGCAGCGACCACGAGGCGATCGCTCTGGCCGGCCGGCTTGGGCTCGACCGGCTCACCGCTGTGGTGATCGACAACGGCTCCGCCAGCCACGGCTGGCCGAGCGGTATCGCCCGCCGCTTCGAGATCGAGGGCTGGGCCGCCGAGACCGTCGCCGGCCGCGATCACGCCGCGCTGCGCCGCGCGTTCACCGCCGAGCATCCCCGCCGCCCGTCCGTCGTGGTGGTGACCACCGAGGAGCACTACGAATTGCACGAAACGCGCGGCTGCCGACCGCACCCAAGGGGAACGGGATGCTACCCAGCCACCGGTACGTGCCGAACTGGACGGCATCAACCCCGGTGACCACAAGGGGTCGTGCACGGCTACACGCCGTTCCTCGTCGAGCGGCCGTTCGAGCAGATCAAGCTCCACCTCGGGCACCAGGACGTCGGCGCCGTGCTCGTCAGCATCGGCGGGTCCTACGACGACCCGGTGTGGCGCCGTACGCACCAGGGCCCGGCCGACGTCGCGCTGCTCGACACGTTGCCCGGGTGGACCGTTCACGTGCCCGGCCACCCCGACGAGGTCGAGCCGCTCCTGCGTGACGCCCTCGCCGGTGCCGGCCGGGTCTACCTGCGACTGTCCATCCGGGAGCACGCGGCGGCCTATCCGGTCGTGGCGGCTTCTCCTTGGTGCGCAGGGCGGCGAGGCCGTCGTGCTCGCGGTCGGTCCCACGCTCGACCCCGTGCTCGAGGCGACGTCCGCATTGGACGTGACCGTGCTCTACGCGAACACGGTGCGCCCGTTCGACCACGCCGGCCTGCGCGCCGCGGTCGAGTCCGCCGCCGTGAACGTCGTGCTGGTCGAGCCGTACCTGGCCGGCAGGTCGGCGCACGATGTCGCGACCGCGCTGGCGGACGTGCCGCATCGACTCCGGTCTCCGGGCGTTCGTCGCGACATCGAGGTGCGCGCCTACGGCACCGCCGCCGAGCACGACGCCGTGCGCGGCCTGCACGTCGCCGGCATCGCCGAGTCGGTCCGGTCGGTGCTGACCTGAGCCGATGCCGGCCCACCTCCGTGCCGGGCTCGGCGCGGCGGGGATCGCGCATCTCGTAGCCTGGGGGAGTGGCACGAGTCGTCGTGCTGGACTACGGGTCCGGCAACCTGAGGTCGGCCGAGCGGGCGCTGCGGCGGGTCGGCGCGGACGTCGAGGTGACGTCCGACCGGCGGGCCGCCCTCGAGTGCGACGGGCTGGTGGTGCCCGGCGTCGGTGCGTTCGCGGCGTGCATGGCGGGACTGCGGGAGGTCCGCGGCGACCGGATCATCGACAGGCGGCTCGCCGGCGGGCGGCCGGTGCTCGGAGTGTGCGTGGGCATGCAGATCCTGTTCGAGCGGGGCATCGAGCACGGTGTGGAGACCGAGGGTTGCGGCCAGTGGCCGGGGACGGTGTCTCGTTTGGAGGCCGACGTCGTTCCGCACATGGGCTGGAACACCGTGCGTGCCCCGCAGCGGTCGGTCCTGTTCGACGGCCTGGACGCGGACACGAGGTTCTACTTCGTGCACTCCTACGCCGCCCTGAGGTGGGAGCTGACGCTGGAGCACCCGATGCCCGAACCGCTCGTCACGTGGGCCACGCACGGGTCGGACTTCGTGGCCGCCGCGGAGAACGGCCCGCTCTCGGCGACCCAGTTCCACCCGGAGAAGTCCGGCGACGCTGGTGCGCACCTGCTGACGAACTGGCTCAAGGCGCTCGGCTGACGATCGCCGGGACGGCGGTCGATACGCTGCGGGGGTGACGTTCACGCTGCTTCCTGCTGTCGATGTTCGGGATGGCAAGGCCGTTCGGTTGCTGCAAGGTCGGTCCGGGACCGAGACCGGCTACGGCGACCCCTGGGACGCCGCGCTCGCGTGGCAGAAGGACGGGGCCGAGTGGATTCATCTGGTGGACCTCGACGCCGCCTTCGGGACCGGGGACAACCGGGCCCAGCTGGCGGACATCGTGGGGCGGTTGGACCTCAACGTGGAGCTCTCCGGCGGAATTCGCGACGACGACTCGCTCGCCGCCGCGCTCGCCACCGGGTGTGCGCGGGTGAACCTCGGGACCGCCGCGCTCGAGAACCCGGAGTGGTGCGCCAAGGTCATCGGCGAGTTCGGTGACCGGATCGCCGTCGGCCTGGACGTGCGGATCGGGGACGACGGCGAGCACCGGCTCGCGGCGCGCGGGTGGACGCAGGACGGTGGCCTGCTGTGGGAGGTGCTCGACCGGCTCGAGCGCGACGGGTGCGCCCGCTACGTCGTGACCGACGTGACCAAGGACGGCACGCTCGACGGGCCGAACCTCACGCTGCTGCGGGACGTCTGCGCGAGCTCAAGGGTTCCGGTCGTCGCGTCAGGCGGCGTGTCGAGCCTCGCCGACGTGGCGGCCTTGGCCGGCCTCGTCGAGGTCGGTGTGGAGGGCACGATCATCGGCAAGGCGCTCTACACCCGGGCGTTCACGCTGCCCGAGGCGCTGGCCGTCACCCGTCGAGGCTGATCGCCAGGCATAAGGAGGCGGTGCGGCCGCGGAACAGGGCGCTGGAGCCGATGACGATCCGGCCGGTGAGGCCGTACTTGCGCTTGAGCAGGGTTCGCCCGCGCTCGGAACCGGCGGCGTCGAGGATCCGCGCGGTCCCTTTGACGCTGGGACCGCGCGGTCTACCTCGTAGGTCGCATTCGGCCAACTCCACGTCGGCGTTGTTGCGGATCCGTTTGACCTTGCCGGCGTCGGACCGCGTCCAGACGATCAGCTCGTCGTCGTCGCGGCCGACCCAGACCGGGGTAGGCACAGGAGTGCCGTCCCGGCGGAAGGTCGTGATGAGTACGTAGTTGCCCTTGGTCAGTCGTTGCAGGTCTGGGTTCATGTCCGCAACGCTACCGAGCCGTTGCTGTGAGTTCTTTCAGCCAGTCATGGCGTGCGGCGGCGGAGCGTAGCGGCGCCCAGGACCAGCGCCAGGATCGCGCATCCGGCCACGATGACCAGATTGCGGACCAGCGTACCGTCCACATCGGACGAATTGGTCACCTGCGCGAGCGCGTCGACCGCATAGGACAGCGGCATCACGTCCGAGAGCCACTCCAGCACCGGGGTCATGGACTCGCGCGGCGCGAACAGGCCACACAGCAGCACCTGCGGCATGACGATCGCCGGCATGAACTGCACCGCCTGGAACTCGGTGCGCGCGAACGCGCTCGCGAGCAGGCCCAGCGCCGTGCCGAGCAGCGCGTCGAGCACCGCGATCAGCAGCAGGAGCCATACGGAGCCGTCGATCTCCAGGCCGAGCCAGGTGAGCGAGATGCCCGCGGCCACGAGCACCTGTAGCACCGCCACCAGGCCGAACGCGATCGCGTAGCCGAAGAGCAGGTCCAGCTTGG
This sequence comes from Actinophytocola sp., assembly GCF_050699935.1. Lineage (NCBI taxonomy): Bacteria > Bacillati > Actinomycetota > Actinomycetes > Pseudonocardiales > Pseudonocardiaceae > Actinophytocola > Actinophytocola sp. The sequence continues at coordinate 35,134 of NZ_JBOHGB010000027.1, read as the reverse complement.
CGATCGGCATGGTCATCAGGCGCTCGAGCGTCGCCGTCGTGCGCTCGCGCAGCGTCGTGATCGACGTGACGATGAACATGATCGCGAAGGGGAACACGGCGAGCAGCGCCGGTGCGGCCGCGCTGAAGGCCCGCTCGTCGTTGAACACATAGCGCAGCAGGATCAGCAGCAGTGAGGGGACGAGCACCATGAGCGCGACGGTGCGGTGGTCGTGCCGGAGCTGGGTGAGGATGCGCCGGGCCGTGGCCAGGGTGAGGGTCGCGTTCACGCGATCGCCTCCTGCTCGCGGACCAGGTGCAGGAACGCCTGCTCGAGGTCCGTGGTCTCGGTTTTCGAGCGTAGGGCGGCAGGCGTGTCGTCCGCCAGGATGTAACCGTCGCGCATCAACAGGAGCCGCTCGCACCGAGCGGCCTCGTCCATGACGTGGCTCGACACGAGGAGCGTGACGCCTCCGTCGGCCAGCGTGCGGAACAGGTCCCACAGCTCCTCGCGGAGCACCGGGTCGAGGCCGACGGTCGGCTCGTCGAGAACCAGTAGTTCGGGCCGGCCGAGCAGGGCGACCGCGAGGCTCGCACGGCTGAGCTGGCCGCCCGAGAGCTCACCGACGATGTGGTCGGCGTGGGTGCCGAGGCCGACCTCGTCGATCACTCGCTCGACGTCGCCGTCCGGCGCCCGCAAAATCGCGGCGAAGTAACGAAGGCTCTCGCTCACGGTGAGGTCGGCGTACACCGACGGGTTCTGTGTCGCATAACCGATCTTGTCGCGCAGCCCCGCACTTCCGGCCGGCTTGCCGAGCACGGTGACCGTGCCCCCGGCGACGATCTGCACCCCGACGACGGCGCGCATGAGGGTTGTCTTGCCACACCCGCTCGGCCCGAGCAGACCGGTGATCGAGCCGCCTTCGATGGCGAAGCTCACGTCGTGCAGTACCTCCCGGGTGCCGCGGCGCACCCGCAGCCCCTCGGCCACCACAGCATAATTAGGCATGCGTTTAATTCTGCGCCCGTTGAGAATCGGCGTCAAGTCGAAAGTTCTGGACCGGGTCGCCTTGGAGGGCGGGTGGTCAGGGGTCGAAGTAGTGCTGGATCACTGGCGCCACCAGTGCCACCACCTCGTCCTCGGTGGCGGAGGCCATCGGCTCCACACGGACGACGTAGCGGACGATGGCCAGCCCCATCATCTGCGCGGCCGCGCCCGTCACCCGCAACGGGGGCAGGTCGAGCGCCGCCGCGACCTTGGCCAGGACGGCGGTCTCGATGAACTGACGCAGCTGGTCGGCCACCTCTGGGCTCGTCGTCACCGAGCGCACGAGCGCGAAGAACGGCAGGCGCGTGACCGGCTCCTCCCACAGTCCCAGGAACAGCCGCAGGATCCGCTCGCCGATCCGCGAACGCGGCCCCTCCAGCAGGGTGTCGACGAGCCGCGACGGGTTGAACGGCAGGTTCAGCGCCGTGACGAATACCTGGTCCTTCGAGCCGAAGAAGTGGTGGACCAGCGCCGGGTTCACGCCGGCCTCGGCCGCGATGCCGCGGATCGTCGCGCCGGCGTAGCCCCGGGCCGCGAACTGGTTGCGGGCAGCGGCCAGGATGTCCGCCCTGGTCTGCGTCTGCCCCGGCCGCCGACCGGTTCGCGCCACCTCGGCTCCTCTCGTCCCTTGACGAAGCATCAGTATCCTCGACGGCATGTCAGTCGCTGTCCGGGTGATTCCCTGTCTGGACGTCGACGCCGGCCGGGTCGTGAAGGGTGTCAACTTCACCAACCTCGTCGACGCCGGCGATCCGGTCGAGCTCGCGGCCGCGTACGACGCCGAAGGGGCCGACGAGCTGACCTTCTTGGACGTCACGGCGTCCTCTTCGGACCGGGAGACCACGTTCGACGTCGTGCGGCGCACCGCCGAGCAGGTGTTCATCCCGCTCACCGTGGGCGGCGGCGTGCGCGCCGTGTCCGATGTGGACCGCCTGCTGCGCGCCGGGGCGGACAAGGTCGGCATCAACACCGCCGCGGTCCTGCGCCCGGAGCTGTTGTGGGAGTGCTCCCGGCGCTTCGGCGCCCAGTGTGTCGTCCTGTCCGTGGACGCGCGGCGGGCGGACACGCCGTCCGGTTTCGAGGTCACCACCCACGGCGGACGCAACGGCACCGGCGTCGACGCGGTCGAGTGGGCCGCCCGCGGCGAGGAACTGGGCGTCGGGGAGATCCTGCTGAACTCCATGGACGCCGACGGCACCAAGGCCGGCTTCGACCTCGAGCTGATCAAGCTCGTGCGCGCGGCCGTGGACGTCCCGCTGATCGCGAGTGGCGGGGCGGGCGCGGTCGAGCACTTCCCGCCCGCGGTCGAGGCCGGCGCGGACGCGGTGCTCGCGGCGAGCGTGTTCCACTTCGGTCAGCTGCGCATCGGCGAGGTCAAGGACTCCTTGCGGCGCGCCGGAGTCGAGGTGCGATGACCACTTTGGACCCGAAGATCGCCGCCCGGCTCAAGCGCGACGCCGACGGGCTGGTGTGCGCGGTCGCGCAGCGTCGCGGCACCGGCGAGGTGCTCATGGTCGCGTGGATGGACGACGAGGCCCTGCACCGCACGCTCACCACGCGCCGCGCCACGTACTTCTCCCGCAGCCGCAACACACTCTGGGAGAAGGGCGAGACGTCCGGTCACACGCAGCGCGTGCACGAGGTCCGGCTCGACTGCGACGGGGACACGGTCCTGCTCGTCGTCGACCAGGAGGGGCCGGCGTGCCACACCGGCGCCGCGACCTGCTTCGACGACGACGTCCTGCTCACGTGATGTCGCCGGTGATGTAGCGCTGGATTGTCGGCCCGACCGCGGCGACCATCATCTCGATGTCGGTCGACGCGAGCGGTTCGAACTGCGCGACGTAGCGGACCATGCCCATGCCGACCAGCTGCGAGCCGACAAGGGTCGCCCGCAACTCGTGTCTGTCGGGCCCGACCGAGTTCAGCACCCGCCCCACGATGTGCTTGACGAGGAAGTCGCGCAGCACGTGGGCGGCCTGCTCGTGGCTGGTGATGCTGCGGATCAACGCGGTGAACACGCCGCCGCCGGTGTTGTCCCAGATGGTGACGAAGTTGCGGACGATGCGCGCGCCGATGTCGTCGACGTCGCCGTCGAGCAGCCGGTCGACCAGTTCCTTCGGGTTGAACGGCAGCTTGAGGACGGCCTCGGCGAACAGGCCCTCCTTGCCGCCGAACCAGTGGTTGACCATGGCCGCGTCGACCCCGGCCCGGGTGGCGATCACGCGGACGGTCGCGCCGTCGTAGCCATGCTCGATGAACACCTCGCGGGCCGCCTCGACCAGGGCGGCACGAGTGTCCGTGCCGCCGGGCCGGCGACCGCGGCGACGGCTCGGCCCTTGCGTCACACCTTTGGTCACCTCATCATCATGCGGCATACCGCAGCTTTTTTCAACAAGTAGTGAATTTTGGGCTGGTGCCCGAGCGGGGGACTCGCGTGCGGGAGCGGGGGACTCGCGGGTCGGGGGTGGGAGGGCGTCGGGGGGCGGGACAATGGGGGCATGGTCAGTGTGATCGGCACGGTTGCGGCCGTGGCCGGGCTCGGTGTCGTTAGTCCCACGCGGGAGGAGTTCCGCCGGCTCGCGGCCGAGCGGCGGGTCATCCCCGTCGTGCGGCGCGTGCTCGCCGACGCCGAGACGCCCGTCGGGGTGTACCGCAAGCTCGCGCAGGGGCGGCCGAACACCTTCCTGCTCGAGTCCGCGGAGAACGGCCGCTCCTGGTCACGCTGGTCGTTCGTCGGGGTCAGCAGCACCGCCGTGCTCACCGAGCGCGACGGCGGCGCCCACTGGACGGGCACGCGGCCCGTCGGGCTGCCCGGCGAGGGTGATCCGCTGGAGGTGCTCCGCGAGACCGTCCAGATCCTGCACACCGACCCGCTGCCCGGCCTGCCCCCGCTCACCGGCGGGATGGTCGGCTTCATCGGCTACGACGCGGTCCGCCGGCTCGAGCGCCTGCCCGAGCTGACCACCGACGACCTCCGGCTGCCCGAGCTCGCCATGCTGTTCGCCACCGACCTCGCCGCGCTGGACCACCACGAGGGCACCATCACGCTCATCGCCAACGCCGTGAACTGGGACGACAGCGACGAGCGGGTCGACGCGGCCTACGACTCCGCGGTGGCGCGGCTCGATCGGATGGCCGCCGACCTGCACACCACGGCCGACGCCACGGTCGCGGTGTTCGACCGGCTCCCGCCCGAGTACCGCAGGCGGCGCAGCCCCGGGGACTACACCGCCGCCGTGCGTACCGCGAAGGACGCCATCCGCGCCGGCGAGGGCTTCCAGGTCGTGCTCTCCCAGCGCTTCGAGATGACCACCGACGCCGACCCGCTCGACGTCTACCGCGTCCTGCGCACCACCAACCCCAGCCCGTACATGTACCTGCTACGGCTGGAGGGCTTCGACATCGTCGGCTCCAGCCCGGAGTCGCTGGTGACCGTTCGCGACGGTGTCGCCACCACGCACCCGATCGCCGGCACCCGCTGGCGCGGTGCCGACCCCGACGAGGACGCCCTGCTCGAGAAGGACATGCTCAACGACGAGAAGGAGCGCGCCGAGCACGTCATGCTCGTCGACCTGGGCCGCAACGACCTCGGCCGGGTCTGCCGCCCTGGCAGTGTGCACGTCGTCGACTTCTTCCGGGTCGAGCGCTACAGCCACGTCATGCACATCGTCTCCACGGTCACCGGCCGGCTCGACGAGGGCCGGACCGCGTTCGACGCCGTCGCCGCCTGCTTCCCCGCGGGCACGCTCTCCGGTGCGCCCAAACCCCGCGCGATGGAGCTCATCGAGGAGCTCGAGCCGACCCGGCGCGGGCTCTACGGCGGCGTCGTCGGCTACCTCGACTTCGCCGGCGACGCCGACACCGCGATCGCCATCCGCACCGCGCTGATGCGTGACGGCACCGCCTACGTGCAGGCCGGCGCCGGAATCGTGGCCGACTCCGACCCGGACGCCGAGGACGTCGAGTGCGTCAACAAGGCCGGAGCCGTACTCGCCGCGATCGCGACCGCGCAGACCATGCGCCCGGCGTCCGGGTAACCCGATGGCCGGCCGGGCAAAGGCTCCACTGTGGATGGTCGCGTTCCTGCTGGTGGGCGCGGCGGCCGCGCTGTGGGGTTCCGCCAGGATCGCCTGGGGCACGGCCACGACGCCGCGCTTCGGCGAGGCACTCGCGCTGGTGGCGCTGGCCGGTTTCGCCGGCGCGGTGGCCGTCGGCGGCTGGGCCAAGCGGGTCGTGGGCGGACTCGTCGTGCTGGCGGGGCTGCTCGCCGGCTGGGTCGCGGTGGCCGAGGGTGGGAACGGGGCCGGCCGCTGGATCGCCCTGCTCGGCGCGGTTTTGCTCGTCGCGGCGGGCGCGCTGGTCATCCGTTTCACGGCGCGGTTGCCGACGCTCGGTGCCAGGTATCAGTCGGCTAACGCGCGCGGTGCTTCCGGGGATAGTGACAAGGACATGTGGGACGGTCTGTCCCACGGTGAAGATCCAACCGTGAGCAACGCGGAGGATGACCGCTGAGCATGGACCCGGTAACGGGTCGCCGCACGGCCCGGGGTTAGCATCCCTTTGGCGGGAAGGGGCAAGGCTGGTGACTGACAGCACCTGCGACACATCGGAAACGGCGAGACTGTCGCGCCCGAGCAGTGCCGGCGAGTGTGGCCTGTGAGCGTCCTCGAGTCGATCATCGAAGGGGTCCGCGAGGACCTCGCGCGGCGCGAGGCCGCGCTCCCGTTCGACGCGGTGAAGGAGCTCGCGGCGAAGGCCGCGCCGCCCAAGGACGTCATGGCCGCGCTGCGCGGCTCGGGCATCGGCGTGATCGCGGAGGTGAAGCGGCGCAGTCCGTCCAAGGGTGACCTGGCGCCGATCACCGACCCGGCCGCGCTGGCCAAGGACTACGCGGACGCGGGCGCGCGGGTCATCAGCGTGCTCACCGAAGGGCAGCGGTTCGGCGGTTCGCTCGACGACCTCGACGCGGTTCGGGCCGCCGTCGAGGTTCCGTTGCTGCGCAAGGACTTCACCGTCGGCCCCTACCAGGTGCACGAGGCGCGGGCGCACGGCGCGGACCTCGTGCTGCTGATCGTGGCCGCCCTCGAGCAGAACGCCCTGGTCGCGCTGCTGGACCGGGTCGAGTCGCTCGGCATGACCGCGCTCGTCGAGGTGCACACCGCCGAGGAGGCCGACCGCGCGCTCGAGGCGGGCGCCACCGTCGTCGGCATCAACGCGCGTGACCTGCACACCCTCGAGGTCGACCGGGACGTGTTCGGCCGGATCGCCCCCGGTCTGCCGATGGAGGTCATCAAGATCGCCGAGTCCGGCGTGCGTGGCCCCGGTGACCTGATGACCCATGCCGGCGCGGGCGCGGACGCCGTGCTCGTCGGCGAGAGCCTCGTCGCGAGCCCCGACCCGAAGGCCGCGCTGGTGCAGCTGGTCACCGCCGGCTCACATCCGGCCTGCCCGAGGCCGAGCCGGTGACCGAGCAGGACCCCCGCGAGACCGGCGCCGGGCACGAGCCCGGTGAGCACGATCCGGACGAGCGCGGCCATTTCGGCCCGTACGGCGGGCGCTTCCTACCCGAGGCGCTGATCTCCGCCATGGACGAGCTGACCGCCGAGTACGACAAGGCGCGGCTCGACCCCGAGTTCGTCGGCGAGCTGAACCGCCTGCTCAAGGACTATGCCGGCCGGCCGTCGCTGCTCACCGAGGCGCCGCGGTTCGCCGAGCACGCGGGTGGTGCGCGGATCTTTCTCAAGCGTGAGGACCTCAACCACACCGGGTCTCACAAGATCAACAACGTGCTGGGTCAGGCGTTGCTCACGAAGCGGATGGGCAAGAAGCGGGTCATCGCGGAGACCGGCGCCGGCCAGCACGGCGTGGCCACCGCGACCGCGTGCGCGCTGATGGGTCTCGAGTGCGTGGTCTACATGGGCGAGGTCGACACCCGGCGTCAGGCGCTGAACGTCGCCCGGATGCGGTTGCTCGGCGCGGAGGTGATCCCGGTGAAGACCGGTTCGCGCACGCTCAAGGACGCCATCAACGAGGCGCTGCGCGACTGGGTCACCAACGTCGAGACCACCCACTATCTGTTGGGCACGGCCGCCGGCGGGCACCCGTTCCCGGTGATGGTGCGCAACTTCCACAAGATCATCGGCATCGAGGCGCGGGCGCAGATCCTGGACAAGGCCGGCCGGCTGCCCGACGCCGTCGCCGCGTGCGTCGGCGGCGGGTCCAACGCGATCGGCATCTTCCACGGCTTCATCGACGACCCGGGCGTGCGGCTCGTCGGCTTCGAGCCGGGCGGCAAGGGCATCGAGACGGGCGAGCACGGTGCCACGTTGGGCGAGGGCACGCCGGGCATGCTGCACGGCGCGCTGTCCTACCTGCTGCAGGACGAGGACGGCCAGACGATCGAGGCGTACTCGATCTCGGCCGGGCTGGACTACCCCGGCGTGGGCCCCGAGCACTCGTGGCTCAAGGACACCGGCCGCGCGGAGTACCGCTCGGTGACCGACGCCGAGGCGATGAACGCCTTCCAACTGCTCTCGCGCACCGAGGGCATCATCCCGGCGATCGAGTCGGCGCACGCGCTGGCCGGCACGCTCAGGCTCGGGCACGAGCTGGGGCCGGACGGGTTGATCCTGGCGAACCTGTCCGGGCGCGGTGACAAGGACATGGACACCGCCGCGGACTACTTCGCCATTGTCGAAAAGTGACTGTGTGGAGACGTGATGGCACGGCTGGACCCGGTGTTCGCCCGCACGCGCGCGGAGGGGCGGGCGGCGCTCATCGGCTACCTGCCCGCCGGCTACCCGACGGTCGAGGACTCGGCCGCGCGCCTGTCGGCCATGGTCGATGCGGGCTGCGACATCGTCGAGATCGGCCTGCCCTACTCCGACCCGGTGATGGACGGCCCGACCATCCAGGCGGCCGCGGACCGCGCGCTCAAGGGCGGCTTCCGGCTGCGGGACCTGTTCCGCGTGGTGGAGTCCGTGGCGTCGGCCGGCGGGCAGGCCGTGGTGATGACGTACTGGAACCCGGTGCACGCCTACGGAGTCGACCGGTTCGCCCGCGACCTCGCCGCGGCCGGCGGGCTCGGCATGATCACGCCGGACCTGATTCCGGACGAGGGTGCGGACTGGCTGGCGGCGTCGGATGCGCACGACCTGGACCGGATCTTCCTCGTGGCCCCGTCCTCGACCCCGGAGCGGCTGGCGCTGACCGCAGCGGCGACCACGGGCTTCCTCTACGCGACGGCCGTCATGGGTGTGACCGGCGCGCGGGACAAGGTGGGAAGCGCGGCCGCCGGCCTCGTGGCCCGGGCCCGGGAGTGCGCGCGCGACCTGCCGATCGCGGTCGGGCTCGGCGTGCGGTCGGGGGACCAGGCGGCCGAGGTCGCGAGCTTCGCCGACGCGGTCGTGGTGGGCTCGGCATTCGTGTCGAAGGCCGGCGACGACAAGGGCGTCCGCGAACTGGCCGCCGAACTGGCCGAGGGCGTCCGCCGCCCGCTCGTGACCCGCTGACCGCCCGCTGACCGCCCGCTGCCCGGGCGAACGCCGCCGGAAATGTCAGTGGCCTTGGGTAGCGTGAGAGCCGGGGCCCCCTAGCCGATTGAACGGACCGTTCAATCGGCTTCGTTGTCCACAGGCCTCGGCGGCGCGCCGGAATCGTCGGTGCCTTCCGGTAGCGTGAAAATCAGGGGGCCCCCGCCCGATTGAATGGACCGTTCAATCGGCCCCGGGTGTGGATTCGGCGGGCCGCGCGGCCATGGCGGTGGCGATAGGGCGACCCTATGTGCCCGCCCGGTTCGTCGCCCGTTACGGTGACGCGCGTGAATGTGGCGTCCAGCGTCTTCCTGGCGAACATCCCGAGTCCGGACCGCGGTGTCTGGGAGCTCGGCCCCATCCCGATCCGCGCCTACGCGCTGTGCATCATCGCCGGCATCATCGTCGCGATCTGGTGGGGCGAGCGGCGCTGGGTCACCCGCGGCGGCACGCCCGGCACGGTCATCGACATCGCGGTGTTCGCGGTGCCGTTCGGCCTGATCGGTGGGCGGCTGTACCACGTCATCACCGACCACCACCGCTACTTCGGCGGGGATGCCAACCCGATCGACGCGCTCAAGATCTGGGACGGCGGGCTCGGCATCTGGGGCGCCATCGCGCTCGGCGGGGTCGGCGCGTGGATCGGCTGCCGGGCCAAGAAGGTGCCGCTGCCGGTGTTCGCCGACGCGATCGCGCCCGGCGTGGTCGCCGCGCAGGCCATCGGCCGCCTCGGTAACTACTTCAACCAGGAGCTCTACGGCGCGTCCACCGACCTGCCCTGGGGCCTGGAGATCTACCGGCGCATCAACGAGGCCGGCGCCGAGGACAACCTCAACGGCGTGGCGGTCAACCACATCCCGATCGATGTCGTGCACCCGACGTTCCTCTACGAGTTGCTGTGGAACCTCGGGGTCGTCGCGCTCGTCGTGTGGGCCGACCGGCGCTTCCGCCTGGGCCACGGCCGCGCGTTCGCGCTCTACGTCGCCGGCTACACGGCCGGCCGCACGTGGATCGAGCTGATGCGTACCGACCCGGCGACCCAGGTGCTCGGCACGCGCGTCAACGTCTGGGTCTCGATCCTCGTGTTCGTCGGCGGGCTCGCGTACCTCGTCCTCGCCAAATGGCGCGGGCCGCGCGAGGACCTCGCAGCCATCCAGGGCAACGTGTCACCGGACGCCGGTACCGGCGAGGCGGTGCCCGAGCCGGAGAAGCCCGACGAGGCCGAGGCGCCCGAGGACGCCGCGGCCGGGTCCGAGGACGAGAAGACGGCCGAGCCGCCCGCGAAGGCCGAGAGCGAGACGACTGAGGAAAAGGCCGACGAGAAGACGGCCGAGGAGACCGACGAGTCCGCCGAGGCGGCGTCCGGCCGGCCGGACGAGAAGCCGGACGAGTCGGCAGACACGCCGGGCGAGTCCGACGAGCCGGGCGAGAAGTCGGCCGACGACACCGAGAAGGAGCCCAGCTCCCAGAGCCGCCCGGAGTCCTAGGAACCGCCAGAGGTCTACGAAGCCGGGCCGGAGACCAGGTCTCGTCCGGTTGTCAGCGGCAGGTCCAGCGCGGTCAGCAGGCCGGGCTTCGCCGCGGCGACCGCGGGGATCGCGTTCACCAGCCGCATCGCGGTGGCCTTGAGCCCGGCCGTGTTGTGGTCGCCGTCGCCGGCCACGAGCCGTAGGTCCAGCGTGCAGCTCGGCTCGCCGGTGACCTCGACGCGGTAGCCGCCCTACCCGGCGGCCCGCGGCCAGTCCGGGCCGAGGTTCGGGCGTAGCCGCGTCACGTGCTCGAGCACGCACACCGGCCGGCCGCCGCGCATCCCGCGCACCTCTCGAACCGCGGCGCTGCCGCCGTGCCCGCGGCGACCATGCCGGCCGCGATCTCGCGCGGGTAGCCGGGTCGACGACTCCTCGACACCGTCCAGCTCGACACCCAGCCCGGCCGCGGAGCTGGCGCACCATGCTGCCCCACGCCAGCGACAGCACGCCCGGCATGAGCTGCATCGGGCTGTCGTCGACGGGCCGGCCGAACCCCATGATGTCGAACAGCACCTTGGCGTTGTCGTAGGTGGAGTAGTCGAGGATCTCCAGGCAGCGGACCTCGTCGATGCGCTGGCACACCGAGGTCAGCCAGCACGAGCGGCAGCCAGTCGTTGGCGAAACCGGGGTCGATCCCGTTCACCCACAGCGACGCGCCACCCTCGGTGGCCGCCCGGCGGATCGGTTCGATCACCCCCTCGGGCACCACGCCCGTGGGGTACCGCAGGAACACCGGCGAGCTGGACACCACGTTCACGCCGGCACGCAGGATCCGCGCCAGGTCGTCGAGCGCCTCGGTGATCCGGTCGTCGGCCATCGCCGTGTACACCACGCAGTCCGGGTGCAGCGCGAGCAGGGCGTCGGCGTCGTTCGTGGCGGCCACCCCGAGGGGCCCGACGCCCGCCAGCTCACCCGCGTCCCGGCCCACCTTGTCCGGAGTGGACACCCAGACGCCGGCCAGCGTGAGTGTCGGGCCGCGCCGCGATCCCGGCTATCGCGTGCCACCCCATGTTCCCGGTGCTCCACTGCACGACGCGATACGGCACCGTCCACCTCCAGCACTTTGCCGGTGAGGTCGCCGCCGGCCGGGGAGGCCAGGAGCAGGTTGGTCGCGGCGACCTCCTGCGCGGTGCCGATTCGGCGCAGGGGAGTGGCCCGTTCCATCCGGGACCGCAGCTCGTTGGTCTGCACGATGTCGAGGGGCCGGCGTCGCCACCGAGCCGACGGCGACCGCGTTGACCCGGATCCGCGGCGCGAGGTCGCAGGCGGTCAGCTCGGTGAGTTGAGCGAGGGCCGCCTTCGCCGTGCCGTAGGCGAGGAAGCCCCGCCCGCTGACCCGGCCCATGATCGACGACACGTTGACGACCGCGCCGCCACCGCCGGTCGGCATGATCGGCACGGCGGCCCTGGTGAGCGCGTGCGCGGTGGACACGTTGAAGCGGAACGCCTCTTCGAGGACGTCGGGCTCCGTGTCGAGCAGCGGTCGTGGGTAGGCGCCGCCGAGGTTGTTGACCACGACGTCCAGCCGCCCGAACCCGTCCCGCGCCGTCCCGGCCAGCGTGCCGACAGCGTCCACATCGGACAGATCGGTGGCGACCGGAAGCGCCCGCCGGCCGGCCGTGGTGACTACCTCGGCGACCTCGTCGAGATCGGCCTTGGTACGCGCGGAGACACCACGGCGGCGCCGGCCTCGGCGAGCGCGACGGCGGTGGCCGCCCCGATCCCCCGGCCGGCCCCGGTCACCACGGCGACGTGGTCGGTGAGCAGGAACCGGTCCAGGATCACACGCAGAGATGTAACACGTTTTACTCTGGGAAGGGTGGCCTCCGGCCCCCGATTTCCAGCGTACCGGCGGGCACCGACGGCGCCGTATGCGCGACCGAAGCCTGTGGACAACTCGACCGATTGAACGGTCCATTCAATCGGAGGGGTCCCCCTGATTTTCAGACTACCCGCGAGCACTGACATTTCCGCGGATGCGCGCGGGTCCGGCTTGGCGTGCGGCTAGCGAGCCTTGCGGGTGGGTGTGACGACCAGGTTCCCGTTGTCCGTCGTGAGAACCTCGACCGCGGCGGCGTAGTGCCGCTCGATGATCGGCCGGGTGAGAACCTGTTCCGGTGGACCGGAGGCGACCACCTCGCCACCGTCGAGAAGCAACAGGCGGTCGGCGTACTGGGCGGACAGCGTCAGGTCGTGCAGCGTGCTCACCACGGTCGCGCCCTCCTCGGCGCGCAGCCGGTCGACGAGGTCGAGCAGCGCCTGTGCGTGCCCGATGTCCAGGCCAGTGGTCGGCTCGTCGAGCAGCAGCAGGCCGGCCTGCTGGGCGAGCACCCGGGCGAGCACGGTCCGCTGGCGCTCGCCCCCGGACAACGTGTGCAGCGCCCGCCCGGCGAGCGTCTCGAGGTCGAGCCGGTCGAGCACCTGCTCGACGATCTCCAGGTCCGACCGGCGCTCGCGGGCCAGTGGCGCCAGATGCGGGGTGCGGCCGAGCAGGACGTAGTCGGTGACGGTGAGCCGGTCGGGCAGCTGCGGGGTCTGCGGCGCGTACGCGATCGCGCGGGCCCGCGCGCGGCTGCCGAGCGTGGCGGTCGGCGTGCCGCCGAGGAGGATCTCGCCGTCGTGGTCGACGACGCCGACGATCGCCTTGAGCAGCGAGGACTTGCCCGCGCCGTTGGGCCCGATGATCGCGAGCCAGCTGCCGGCGGGCACCTCGACGTCGACGTCCGCGGTGACGATCTTCGTGCCGTATCGCGCGGTCACCCCGCGCAGGGTCAGCGTGGTCACCGGATCTGCCCCCGGTTCATCCGCAGCACCAGCAGGAAGAACGGTGCGCCGGTGAACGCGGTGATCACCCCGATCGGCAGCTCGGCCGGCGCGAACGCGGTGCGCGCGATGTGGTCGGCGATGATCAGGAACACCGCGCCGCCGACGAGCGACAGCGGCACGACGACGCGGTAGCTCGCGCCGGCCAGCAGCCGGACGATGTGCGGCACGACGATCCCGACGAACCCGATGAGCCCGCTGACCGCCACCGCCGCCGCGGTGGCGAGCGACGCGGCGAGCAGCACCACGATCCGGACACGCCCGGGGTTGATGCCGAGCGAGGTGGCCTCGTCGTCGCCGACCGCGAGCACGTCGAGCAGCCGTCCGCACAGGCACAGCACGACGCCGGCGAGCCCGATGTAGGGCAGCGTCACCAGCACCTCGCGCCAGCCGGTCGTGTTCAGCCCACCGAGCATCCAGCTGTAGACCTGCTTGATCGTGTCCGTGTTGAGCTGCTGGACGAAGGTCTGGATCGCGGTGAGGAACGAGGCGACCGCGACGCCCGCGAGCAGCAGCACCGCCGTACCGCCGCCGGCCGAGCGGCCGAGCAGCCAGGTCAGCGTCACGCCACCGATCGCGCCGGCGAACGCGGCCAGCGGGAGCGGCCCGATGATCCAACCGGCGACCGACGGCGCGGCGACGACCACGATCGTCGCGGCCATCCCCGCGCCGGCTGCCGCGCCGAGCAGGTACGGGTCGGCGAGCGGGTTGCGGAACACGCCCTGGAACGCGGCGCCCGCCATCGCGAGCGCCGCACCGACGAGCCCGGCGAGGACCACACGGGGCAGCCGGATCTCCCAGACGATCGCCGCCTCGGTGGCCGACAGCGGCGACCGGCCGCCGGTGAGCTGCGCCCAGATCTCGGCCACGACGCGGGTCCCGCCGAGGTCGGCCGCGCCGAGCAGGGTCGACACCGAGATCACGACGGCGAGCGCGAGCACCGACACGGCCAGCACCGCCGGGCGCAGCCGCGTCGGTGTGACGCTCGGCCGTGCGGTCTCGCGGCTCACCGTCGTGAGCATCAGCCCTCGCTCGCCTTGCTCACCGCGTCGGCGATGGATCGGGCGAGGTCCACCACGCGCGGCCCCCACCGCGAGGCGAGGTCGTCGTCGAGCGGGACGACGTCGCCGTTCTGGACCGCCTTCAGGGCGCGCCAGCCGGGCCGTGCGGCGACGGTCTCGGCGTTCTGGCCGCAGCACTTCGTGTCGGCGAGGAAGATCAGGTCGGGATCGGACTTGAGGATGTACTCGTTGGACAGCTGCGGGTAGCCGCCGCGGTCCTTGTCGGCCGGGTCGGCGATGTTGGTCAGCCCGAACAGGTCGTAGACCTGGCCGATGAACGTCTTCGACGTCGCGCTGTAGAGCGTCGTGTCGAGCTCGTGGTAGTAGGTCAGGTTCTGCTTCGGGGTGTCCGCGGCGAGCTTCTCGAGGTCGGCCCGCGTGCGGTCGGCGAGGTCCTTCGCCTCGTCGGCGTGCCCGGTGGCCTCGCCGATGAGCTCGATGCCGGCGTAGAGATCGTCGAGACTCGCGGCCGCGGGGACGATCAGGACCTGCCGCTGGAGTTGGTTGAGGGAGGCGACGAGGTCGTCGGCGTCCTCGGAGATCACGACGAGGTCGGGGTCGTATCCGGCGATGGCCTCGACGTTCGGGGTGAGCCCGGAGAGGTCGGTCTTGGGCGCGTCCTGCGGATGGTTGGACTGCTCGTCCACGGCGACGACCTGGTCACCGGCGCCGACCGCGAACAGGGTCTCGGTGTTGCTGGCGGACAGCGACACGATGCGCTCGGGCCGCTGCTCGATCGTCAGTGGCTCACCGGTCGGCGGGGTGACGGTGACGGGGAACTGCTGCTCCTGCGCCTTCGGCTCGTTCCGCGGGGTGTCCTCCGCGCGCTCGGCGCATCCGGCCGTCACGAGGGCGGCGGTGAGGGTCACGGCCGCGAGACGTCGCGCGCGCCTGCGGGTTGGGTTCGACATGGACCACCTTCGGTCGTCGGCCCGGGCAGCGGGCGACGTGGCGGTCGCGACGCCGCATCCCTGCACCGGGGGCGGTTGGCGTCGACGCGGGGAGTGGTAGGCGACCTGGCTCGGGCACGCTTGCGCGGGCCTCCACAGTTGCGGGACAGCGCCGGGTTCGCACCGGACTTCGCTTCCACCTGCCGCGGTCGGGTGACCGCGGACTGTTCGCGCCACTGGCCCATCGAGCTGGCCAGCGAAATGACGCTACCACCCGTACGGCCCCGAACCCGCGAGACAGTCGTCACCGCGAATGTCGGACTCGCGGGTCGGGAGTGTTGGACTCGCGGGGTTAGGCGGAGGCGCGTTCGATCAGTTCGGTGGGCAGGACCACCGGGTCGCCCACGGGGTCGCCGCCGATCTGGGTCAGGAGGAGTTCGGTCATCGTGCGGGCCTGGTCGACGACGGGCTGGTGGATCGTCGTCAGCGGGGGTTCGGTGTGCTTGGCCATCTCGATGTCGTCGTAGCCCACGACCGACACGTCCTCCGGGACGCGTCGGCCCGCGGCCCGCAGACAGCGCAGCGCGCCCATCGCCATGAGGTCGTTCGCCGCGAAGACGCCGTCGAGGTCCGGGTGCCGGTCCAGCAGCTCGGTCATCGCCCGCTCGCCGGACTCGCGGGTGAACTCCCCGTACGCGACCCGGTCGGCCTTGCGGCCCGCCGCCGCGAGCGCCCGCCGGTAGCCGTTCAGCCGGTCGTTGCCGGCGGTCATGTCCTGCGGCCCGGCGATCGTCGCGATGCGGCGGCGGCCCGCCGACAGCAGCCGCTCGGCAGCCAGCTGCGCGCCGCCCACGTTGTCCACGTCGACGTAGGACAGGCCGGGGAACTGGCGCTGTGGGCGGCCGCCCACCACCGTCGGGATGCCGGCGTCCAGCAGCAGCCGGGGGAGTGGGTCGTCGTCGTGCATCGAGGCCAGCAGCACCCCGTCGACGTGTCCACTTCGGACGTAGTCGGCGAGCCGGGAGTGCTCGGCGTCGTTCCGCGCGTTCACCAGGACCAGCTGCACGCCGGTGTCGATCAGTGCCTGCGACGTCGCGATGATGATGTTGCCCAGGTAGGGGTCGGACAGCACCGTCGCGTCCGGCTCGCGCATCACGAGCGCGACCGAGTCCGTGCGGCGCATCGCGAGCGAGCGCGCCGCCCGGTTCGGCACGTAGCCCAGCCGGCCGATCGCCGACTCGACCGCGTCCTTGACCTCCGGCGACACCCGCGGCGAGCCGTTGATCACGCGGGACACGGTCGCCCGGGAGACCCCCGCCGCCGAGGCCACCGTGTCGAGGGTCGGCTTCTGCCGCCGGACCGATACCCCATCACCCAATGTCGATGCCGTTCTCCTCGATCACCCGCCGGTACCAGTGCGCGCTGTCCTTCCAGGTCCGCGCCTGGGTCGGATAGTCCACGTGGACGATGCCGAACCGCTTCGCGTAACCGTAGGCCCACTCGAAGTTGTCCAGCAGCGACCACACGAAGTATCCACGAAGGTCGACGCCCGACTCGATGGCCTCGTGCACGACCGCCAGGTGGTCGCGTAGGTACGAGATGCGCTCGTGGTCGCGCACGCCGCCGTCGGCGCCCAGCTCGTCCTCGAACGCGGCGCCGTTCTCGGTGATCATCAGGGGGACCGGCGCGTACTCCTCGTGCACCCGGTGTACCACCGTACGAAGGCCCTGCGCGTCGATCGCCCAGCCCATGGCCGTGGCCGGGCCGGGCTGGGCGACGAACCGGACGTCGGCACAGCCCGGCCAGGGCGACGGCGCCGGATCGGCCGGTCCGCTGTCCACGAGGGTCGGCGTGTAGTAGTTGATGCCCAGCAGGTCGATCGGCGTGGCGATCACCGCGAGGTCGCCGTCGGCCACGAACGACCAGTCGGTCAGCCGCTCGGTGTCGCGCAGCACGTCGGCGGGGTAGTGGCCGCGGAACAACGGGTCGAGGAACAGCCGGTTGCCCAGCCCGTCGATCCGCCGCACGGCGTTGGTCGCCGCCGGCGAGGTCGCGCCCGGCATCACCGCGCACAGGTTCAGCGTGATCGACACCTGCGCCTGGGCCGGCAGCGCGGCCCGCAGCGCCTCGGTGCCCGCCCCGTGCGCCAGCAGCAGGTGGTGTGCCGCCCGCAGCGACAGCGCCGGGTCGGTCCGGCCCGGCGCGTGCACGCCCGCGGCGTACCCGAGGAAGGCGGAACACCACGGCTCGTTCAGCGTGGTCCACGCCGGGACCCGGTCACCGAGCCGGGCAGCCACCAGCTCGGCGTACTCCGCGAACCGGGCCGCGGTGTCCCGCTCACCCCATCCCCCCACGTCCTCCAGCTCCTGCGGCAGATCCCAGTGGTAGAGGGTGAGCACGGGCGTGATCCCGTGCGCCACCAGCTCGTCCACCAGGCGCTCGTAGTGGTCGAGCCCCGCCTGGTTCGCCGGTCCCTTTCCGCCGGGCTGGATCCGCGGCCACGACACCGAGAACCGGTAGGCGAGCAGGCCCAGCTCGGCCATCATCGCCACGTCGGTCCGGAACCGGCGGTAGTGGTCGGCCGCCACGTCGCCGGTGTCGCCGTTCGCCACCCGGCCCGGCGTGTGCGCGAACGTGTCCCAGATGGACGGTCCGCGGCCGTCGGTGTCCGGTGCGCCCTCGATCTGGTAGGCCGCCGTCGCCGCGCCCCACACGAACCCGTCGGGGAACTCGAGCCTGGTCCCTGCTTGGTGGTTCACTCCGCGAGCTCCGTTCACGCCTTCACCGCCCCCTGCATGATGCCTCCGATGATCTGCCGCCCCAGCAACAGGAAGACGATCAGCATCGGGAAGGTGGCGATTACCGTGCCCGCGAGCACGAGCGAGTAGTCCACCTCGATGCCGCTCGCCGTGTTGGCGATCGCCACCTGCACCGTCGGGTTCTGCGTGTTCAGCAGGATGAGCGGCCAGAACAGGTCGTTCCAGTACGTGATGAACGTGAGCAGCGCCAGCACCGCCGCGCCGGGCCGGGCGACCGGCAGCACCACGCTCCAGTAGATCCGCAGCGTCGACGCGCCGTCCACGCGGCCGGCCTCCAGCAGCTCCGTCGGCATCGCCGAGGTCAGGTACTGCCGCATGAAGAACACGCCGAACGCGCTCACCAGCGCCGGCACGATCACGCCGCGCAGGTCGTTCGCCCAGCCGAACCACTGGGTGACCATGATGTACAGCGGGATGATCGCCAGCTGCGTCGGCACGAGCATCGTCGCCACGACGGAGGTGAACAGCCCGCCGCGCCCGCGGAAGGTCAGCTTGGCGAACGCGAAACCGGCCAGTGTGGACGTGAACACCACCGACACGGTGATCGTCCCGGCCACGATCACCGAGTTCGTCAGCGCCAGGCCGAAGTTGCCCTGCTCGAACGCCGCCGACAGGTTGTCCCACAGCGAGCCGCCCGGCACCAGTGGCGGCGGGTACCGGCCGATCGCCGACTGGTCCCGCGAGGACACCACGACCGACCAGTACAGCGGGAAGATCGAGAGCACGATGATCGCGAGCAGCAGCGCGTAGGCGGCCCAGCCCGCTGAGCTCGGCCCGGATCTCGGTGCGCGTCTCATCGATGACCTCCTAGTCCGCCGACCGGATGCGCCGCACGAGCAGGAAGTTGACCAGCGCGATGACGACCGTGACCAGGAACAGCGTCCACGCGATCGCGGCCGCGTAGCCGTAGCGGCCGTTGGTCCAGAACTGCTGGTACAGGTAGAGCACGACGGTCTGGAACTGCCGCTCCGAGCCGCCGTTGTTGTTGCGCGTGGTGTCGAACAGGAACGGCTCGGCGAACAGCTGCAGCGCGCCGATCGTGGACACGATGACCGTGAAGATGATCGTCGGCCGCAGGCTCGGGATCGTGACGTAGCGGAACTGCTGCCACTTGCTCGCGCCGTCGATCGAGGCCGACTCGTACAGCTCGTACGGGACCGTCTGCATCGCGGCCAGGTAGATCAGCGCGTTGTAGCCGGTCCAGTGCCAGGTCACCATCGCCGACACCGCGAGCCACGACGACCACGTCTCCGCGCGCCAGTCGACCGGGCTGTCCACGAACGGCTGCAGGACCCAGTTCAGCAGCCCGAAGTCACGCGCGAACACCTGGTTGAAGATGAGCGCGACCGCGGCGACCGACGTGATGTAGGGGATCAGCACGCCCATCCGCAGGAACAGCCGGCCGCGCAGCCGGTAGTTCAGCAGGTGCGCGATCCCCAGTGCCAGCAGCAGCTGCGGCACCGTCGACACCAGCCCGATGCCGAACGTGTTGATCAGCGCGTTGTGGAAGTTCGCGTCCCCGAACAACGCCGTGTAGTTGTCGAGCCCGACCGACACGTCCTCGCTGCCCGGCCGCCGCGGGCTCCACGACGTCGTCGAGATGACCGCCGTGTAGATCAGCGGGAACAGGCCGAACACCGCGAACAGCCCGAAGAACGGCAGCACGTACAGGTACGGCGAGCCCTTGACGTCCAGCCGGTACAGCCGCGAGCGCCAGGCCTGCCGCCGGGGCGAGGGTGGCACCGCGGGGCGCCCCCGGTCCTGTTCCGGGGACGCTCCGCGGTGGTCCACCGCGGAGGTCATCCATCACCAGCCGCGGCCTTGATGTCGCCCATGGCCTTGTCCCACGCCTCGTCGGCGTCGGTGCCCTGCTCGACGCTGTTCAGCGCGCCGGCGAAGGTGGTGCCGATGACGCCGCTCTGCGGCCCGTAGACCTGTACCGGGGCGTCCTGGAGCGAGGCCGGGAAGATCTTCCCGGCCGGCGCGCCGGAGAAGAACTCCGAGCTGAACTCCGCCACCTCGGGCTGGGTCCAGGTGCTCTTCTGGCTCGGGAAGTTGCCGATCGTCTTGAACAGCTTGATGTTCTGCTCCGGCGCGGTCAGCCACTTCGCGAGCTCCACGGCCGCGTCGGTGTTCTCGCCCTGTGCGGGGACCGTGACGTACGAGCCGCCCCAGTTGCCCGAACCGCCGGGGATCGTGGCGATGTCCCACTTGCCCTTGGTCTGCGCGGCGTTGGCCTGGATGTAGCCCATCATCCACGCGGGGCAGGTGATCGTCGCGAACTGGCCCTGCTGGAAGCCGGTGTTCCACTCGGGCGAGAACTCCGGCAGCGCGGCGGACTGGCCGTCCTCGATCGCGGAGACCGTGAGGTCCCACGCGTCGCGCACCGCGTCGTTCTCCTCGACGATCAGCTCGCCGTCGGCGTCGTAGAACGTCTCCTCCTGGTTGCCGAGGATGCCGGTGAACACGTGACCGCCCGCGTCGAACCACTTGACCTTCGGCACCTCCGCGAGGAACCGGTTGCCGACGTCGACGTAGTCCTCCCACGTCGACCACAGCGCGGACACCTCGTTCCGGTCCGTCGGCAGGCCGGCCTCGGCGAACAGGTCGGTGCGGTAGCACATCGCGAGCCCGCCGATGTCGGTCGGCAGCCCGATCAGCGTCCCACCGTCCGGAGTGGACGCTCGTTGGACGGTCGACTCGGTCCACTGCGCGGTGTCGACGCCGTGGTCGGTGAGGTTCACGAACTTGTCCGGCTGCCCGATGTAGCCGGACACCTGGCCCACCTCGATCACCTCGAGGTCGGCTGCGCCCGACCCGGCGGTGAGCCGGGCCTGCAGGTTCTGGTGGTGGGTACCGAAGTCGCTGCGGTTCTCGACGATCTTGACGTTGTCGTGCGCCTTCTCGTACTCGTCGTAGAGCTCCCGGTTGTCGGGCAAGGAGAAGTTGTCGCCGTAGACGTTGATGGTGAGCGTGATCTCGCCGTTCTCCGCGGCGCCGTCCCCGCCGCTTCCGCACGCGGCGAGGACGAGGGCGCCCACCGCCGCCAGCGATGCGGCGATCGCGCCCGTGGGTCGTCTGGACGTTCGCATGGGGGCCTCCTGCCGGCCACGTCGCCGTGGGTTCGAGCCGTCTCGTGAGAGCGCTCTCACGGGTGCCCGAAGGATCTCGTTCGGATTCGGTGCTGTCAAGACCTCGTGACCACCCCGTTGCCGGGAGGAGCCGGTCCCCGCGCACCAGGGACGGGGTGCGAGGGGAACCGGCTCCGACGATCCGAGCTCCGCGTGGCCTGTCGCCGGTCGATCGGATCGCCGCTCGGGAGTCCGGCGCGGGTCAGTGGCCGGCGGTCGGGTCGCCACCGCCGCCGCGGCTCCACACCGCCACATAGTCGACGACCATCGGCCGGCCCGGCGTGGTCTCCGGCACCGGGGTCGCGCGGCCCGCGACACCGTCCGGGAACGCGCCGCCCATCGCGACGTTGAGCAGGATGAAGTAGCCGCCGTGGCCGGTCATCTGGTTCCACGTGTCGGCCGGCAGCTGGCTCTGGCTGACGCTGTGGAACTGCTCGCCGTCGACGTACCAGCGCAGGTCGTTGGGCGAGACGCTCTGGTCCCACTCGAACCGGTAGGTGTGGAAGCCGGACTGGCACGGCGAGCCGGGGCAGGCCCGGCTGGCGCCGATGCCGTTGTTCTCGTTGCACGGCCCGCCGGGCGCGACTCCACAGTGGAGCACGCCCCACACGGAGTCGATCCCGTTGACGTTCTCCATGACGTCGAACTCGCCGATGCCCGGCCAGTTCCAGTAGTTGCCGCGGAACGGCGAGCCGAGCGCCCAGAACGCCGGCCAGTACCCGAGTGCCTCGGTACCGGTGACGTTGGGCATCTGGATGCGGCCCTCGATGCGCAGCACGCCGCCGGCCGGTGCCTTGAAGTCGGCACGCTGGGTCTCGATGCGCGCCGAGGTCCAGTTGCCGGCGTCGTCGCGCAGCGGCGTGATGTGCAGGTTGCCGGAGCCGTCGACGCTCACGTTCGCCGGGTCGTCGGTGTGCGCGGCGATCTCACCGGTGCCCCAGTTGGCGGGTCCGCCGGGGTAGCTGTGGCCGATGTCGAAGATCCAGTTCGACGACGAGGGCAGCGAGCCGGCGGGTCCTTCGAAGTCGTCCGCCCACACCTGGGTCCACCCCGGCTCGGGTGGCGGGACGGACGCTTCTGCTTGCTGTGTCAGGGGAATCGCGAACACGACCGCCGCGGCGGCCGCGCCGAACGCCAGGCGCAGGCGGCGCTTGCCGGGGGGCGGCGTCGATGGAGGAGCGGGCATGGCGGTGACCTCCTTGTCACGCTCGGGCAGGGTTCCGAGTACCTGTCAGACAGGCCGCAGATATTGCCGCATGCCATGGAAGCGCTCTCACGACGGATTGTCAACAGGTGACGGATTGTCAACAGGTTCCGATGTGCCGGCGCACTTCCATTCCGGAGCGTCTCAGTTACCCTGAAGTAGGCCAGTGCAGGCGCTCGGGCGCCCTCACCAGGGCGTAGGCGCCTTATCGCGCGGATCACGTCAATCGTTACGCCGATCCCGACCAATCCGCGCTCGAGTCGTGGCTCATGGGTTTCGGGACTGTTAAGCTCACGCAACACGCGGGCCATCGCCGTCCCGCGCCCAGCACAAACTGAGCGCGAGGACGACGAGGGAGGTCGACGCGTGATTTTTTCTGCCATCCCCGCTGCGCAGGGTCTTTACGACCCCACTGCCGAGCGTGACGCGTGTGGTGTGGCCATGGTCGCCGACATTCGAGGTCGGCGATCCCACGAGATCATCACCGACGCCTTGGTGGCACTGGCCAACCTCGAGCACCGCGGGGCGGCCGGCGCGGAGCCCACGAGCGGTGACGGCGCCGGCATCCTGGTGCAGCTGCCCGATGCGCTGCTCCGCGACGTCGTCGACATCGACCTGCCCGAGCCGGACGCGACCGGCGCGCACCGCTACGCCACCGGCATCGCGTTCCTGCCCACCGACCCCGATCAGCGAGCCAGAGCCGTCTCGCTGATCGGACGCATCGCCGGCGAGGAGGGCCTGGAGGTGTTGGGCTGGCGCGAGGTGCCGGTCGCACCCGACTCCGCCGGAGTCGGCCCCACCGCGCGCTCGGTGATGCCGCACTTCGCGATGCCGTTCCTCGCCGCGATTCCGGACGGGGACGGCGACCGGGCGGCCGGCATCGCGCTGGATCGGCTGACCTTCTGCCTGCGCAAGCGTGCCGAGCACGAGAGTGTGGCGGCTGGCTGCGGCGTGTACTTCCCGTCGCTGTCCGCGCGGACCCTGGTGTACAAGGGAATGCTGACCACCGCGCAGCTGCCGGCGTTCTTCACCGACCTCACCGACGAGCGGCTGTCGAGCGCGATCGCGTTGGTGCACAGCCGGTTCTCCACCAACACGTTCCCATCCTGGCCGCTCGCGCACCCGTTCCGGTTCGTCGCGCACAACGGTGAGATCAACACGATCCGCGGCAACCGCAACCGCATGCGCGCCCGCGAGGCGTTGCTGGCGACCGACCTCGTCCCGGGCGACCTGACCCGGCTCTACCCGGTCTGCGACCCCGAGGCGTCGGACTCGGCGTCCTTCGACGAGGTGCTGGAGCTGCTGCACCTCGGTGGCCGGACGCTGCCGCACGCGGTGTTGATGATGATCCCGGAGGCCTGGGAGAACAACGCCACGATGGAGAAGAAGCGGCGGGCCTTCTACAAGTTCCACGCGAGCCTGATGGAGCCGTGGGACGGCCCGGCGAGCGTGACGTTCTCCGACGGCACCCTCGTCGGCGCGGTGCTCGACCGCAACGGCCTGCGCCCGGCGCGCTGGTGGCGCACGACCGACGACCGCGTGGTGCTCGCGAGCGAGACGGGCGTGCTGGACGTGCCGCCGGAGAAGGTCATCGCAAAGGGCCGGCTGCAGCCGGGCCGGATGTTCCTCGTGGACACCGGGGCCGGCAAGATCGTCGACGATGACGAGATCAAGACCGCGCTGGCCGGGGAGCTGCCCTACGAGGACTGGCTGCACGCCGGGCTGCTCAAGATCGCCCAACTGCCCGACCGCGAGCACGTCGTGCAGACCAACGAGTCCGTGCTGCGCCGTCAGCTCTCCTTCGGCTACACCGAGGAGGAGCTCAAGATCCTGCTCGCGCCGATGGCGATGACCGGCGCCGAGCCGATCGGCTCGATGGGCACCGACACCCCGCCGGCCGCGCTGTCGAAGCGGCCGCGGCTGCTCTACGACTACTTCAAGCAGAACTTCGCGCAGGTGACCAACCCGCCGCTGGACGCGATCCGCGAGGAGATCGTCACCTCGGTGCAGCGGATCATGGGCCCGGAGCAGAACCTACTCCGGCCGACCCCGGCGTCCTGCCGGCACATCCAGCTGCCGCTGCCGGTCGTCGACAACGACGAGCTCGCCAAGCTCATCCACGTCAACGACGACGGCGACATGCCGGGCTACGCCTGCACGGTCATCCCCGGTCTGTACGAAGTGGACGGTGGTGGCGCCGCGCTGGAGGAGGCCATCGCGCGGGTGCGCCGCGAGGCGTCCGAGGCGATCGCCGCCGGGGCGCGCATCCTCGTGCTGTCCGACCGGGACTCCGACCACCGGATGGCGCCGATCCCGTCGCTGCTGCTCGTCTCCGCCGTGCACCACCATCTGGTGCGTACGAAGGAGCGGCTGCGCGTCGCGCTGGTCGTGGAGACCGGTGACGCGCGCGAGGTGCACCACGTGGCGCTGCTGCTCGGCTACGGCGCCGCGGCGGTCAACCCGTACCTCGCGTTCGAGACGATCGAGAACCTGATCCGCCGCGGCACGCTGACCGGGATCGAGCCCCGCCAGGCGATCCGCAACTACGTCAACGCGCTCGTCAAGGGCGTCCTCAAGATCATGTCCAAGATGGGCATCTCGACAGTCGGCGCGTACACCGCGGCGCAGGTGTTCGAGGCGTTCGGGCTCTCCCGCGACGTGCTCGACGAGTACTTCACCGGCACCAGCTCCAAGCTCGGCGGCGTCGGCCTGGACGTGCTCGCCCGCGAGGTCGCCGGCCGGCACTACGCCGCCCATCCGGAGAACCCGACCGACCGGGTGCACCGCAGGCTCGAGTCCGGCGGCGAGTACGCCTACCGGCGCGAGGGCGAGCTGCACCTTTTCACACCCGAGACCGTGTTCCTGTTGCAGCACGCCACGAAGACCCGCCGCGAGGAGGTCTACCGCGAGTACGTGGCCGAGGTGGAACGGCTCAACCGCGAGGGCGGCGCGCTGCGTGGGCTGTTCGGGCTGCGCACGGCGGAGTCCATCGGCCGCACCCCGGTCCCCATCGACGAGGTCGAGCCGGTCGAGTCGATCCTGCGGCGGTTCAACACGGGCGCGATGTCCTACGGCTCGATCAGCGCCGAGGCGCACGAGACCCTTGCCATCGCGATGAACCGGATCGGCGGGCGGTCCAACACCGGTGAGGGTGGCGAGGACACCGACCGGCTCTACGACCCGCAGCGCCGCTCGGCGATCAAGCAGATCGCCAGCGGGCGGTTCGGCGTCACCAGCGAGTACCTGGTGAACGCGACCGACCTGCAGATCAAGATGGCGCAGGGCGCCAAGCCGGGGGAGGGCGGCCAGCTGCCGCCGAACAAGGTGTGGCCGTGGATCGCGCGCACCCGGCACTCGACCGCCGGCGTGGGCCTGATCTCCCCGCCACCGCACCACGACATCTACTCCATCGAGGACCTGGCCCAGCTCATCCACGACCTGAAGAACGCCAACGAGCACGCCCGCGTGCACGTGAAGCTCGTCAGCGAGCTCGGCGTCGGCACGGTCGCGGCGGGCGTGTCCAAGGCACATGCTGACGTGGTGCTGATCTCCGGGCACGACGGCGGAACGGGTGCCTCGCCGTTGAACTCGCTCAAGCACGCCGGCACGCCGTGGGAGGTCGGTCTCGCCGAGACGCAGCAGACGTTGCTGCTCAACGGATTGCGCGACCGGATCACCGTGCAGGTGGACGGCGCGATGAAGACCGGGCGGGACGTGGTCATCGCGGCGCTGCTCGGGGCCGAGGAGTACGGGTTCGCCACCGCCCCGCTCATCGTGGCCGGCTGCGTCATGATGCGGGTGTGCCACCTGGACACCTGCCCGGTCGGCGTGGCGACGCAGAACCCGGTGCTGCGCGAGCGGTACACCGGGCAGGCCGAGCACGTGGTCAACTTCTTCCATTTCGTCGCGCACGAGGTCCGGGAGTGGTTGGCACGCCTGGGTTTCCACACGCTCGACGAGGCGATCGGGCACGCCGAGCTGCTCGACGTCGACGACGCGGTCGAGCACTGGAAGGCCCGGGGGATGGACCTGTCACCGGTGTTCGCGGTGCCGCAGACCAGCTACGGCGGCGCCCGCCGGCGGGTACGTGCCCAGGACCACGGGCTGGACCAGGCGCTGGACCGCACGCTCATCCAGCTCGCCGAGGCGGCGCTGGAGGACGCCCACCCGCTGCGGCTGGAGCTGCCGGTACGCAACGTGAACCGGACCGTCGGCACGCTGCTCGGCTCCGAGGTCACCCGGCGCTACGGCGGTGACGGGCTCCCGGACGACACCATCCACATCGAACTGTCCGGTTCGGCCGGTCAGTCGCTCGGCGCGTTCGTGCCCGCCGGCATCACGCTGGACCTGATCGGCGACGCCAACGACTACGTCGGCAAGGGCCTGTCCGGCGGGCGGATCATCGTGCGGCCGCACCCGGACTCGGCGTTCGCCGCCGAGCAGCAGGTGATCGCCGGCAACGTGATCGGCTACGGCGCCACCGGCGGGGAGCTCTTCCTGCGCGGCAGGGTCGGCGAGCGGTTCTGCGTACGCAACTCCGGCGCGGTCGCGGTGGCCGAGGGCGTCGGCGACCACGCGTTCGAGTACATGACCGGCGGCCGGGCGGTGGTGCTCGGGCCGACCGGACGCAACCTCGCGGCCGGCATGTCCGGCGGCATCGCGTACGTGCTCGACCTGGACGAGAAACTGGTCAACACCGCGATGGTCAACCTGCAGCGACCGTCCGGCGACGACCTGCGGTGGCTGCGGGAGATGGTGGCGCGCCACCACGACTACACCGGATCGGCGGTGGCGGCGTCGCTGCTCGGCGACTGGACCCGGCGCGCGGTGACCTTCACCAAGGTGATGCCGCGCGACTACGAGCGGGTGCTCGAGGCGATGCGGCTGGCCGCCGCCGAGGGACGGGACATCGACGAGGCGGTCATGGAGGCCACGACGGGGGTGGGGCGTGGCTGACCCCAGCGGCTTTCTCAAGCACGACAGGAAGAACGCGCCGAAGCGGCCCACGGCCGACCGGCTGTCGGACTGGCACGAGGTCTACGCCGACCTCGAGCCGGCCGAACGCGACAAGCAGGTACGCCACCAGGCGAGCAGGTGCATGGACTGCGGGATCCCGTTCTGCCACTCGGATTCGGCCGGCTGTCCACTCGGGAACCTGATCCCGGAGTGGAACGACCTCGTCCGCGCCGGCGACTGGTCCGGGGCGAGCGAGCGGCTGCATGCCACGAACAACTTTCCGGAGTTCACCGGGAAGCTGTGCCCGGCGCCGTGCGAGACGGCGTGCGTGCTGTCGATCTCACCGTCGTCCGGCGGGCCGGTGGCGATCAAGCGCGTCGAGGAGGCGATCGCCGACGTCTCGTGGGAGCGGGACCTGGTCCGCCCGCAGCAGGCGGCGGTGGCGTCCGGCCGGCGGGTCGCGGTCGTCGGGTCGGGCCCGGCCGGGCTCGCGGCGGCGCAGCAGCTGACGCGCGCGGGCCACGAGGTGACCGTGTACGAGCGAGACGACCGGCTCGGCGGCCTGCTGCGGTACGGGATCCCCGAGTTCAAGATGGAGAAGAAGGTTCTCGACCGCAGGCTCGCGCAGCTCCGCGAGGAGGGCACCCGGTTCGTCACCGGCTGCGAGGTCGGCGGGTCGCGGCCGGGCGACCTGTCCGTGGATACGCTGCGCGCGTCGTTCGACGCGGTGGTGCTGGCGGTCGGCGCGCTGCGGGGCCGTGACCCGCAGGAGGTTCCGGGCCGCTCGCTCGGCGGCGTGCACCTGGCGATGGAGCACCTGGTGCCGGCGAACAAGGAGTGCGAGGGCGACGGTCCCACCTCGATCTCCGCTGCGGGCAAGCATGTCGTGATCATCGGCGGCGGCGACACGGGCGCGGACTGCTACGGCACGGCGACGCGGCAGGGCGCGCTGTCGGTCACGCAGCTCGACCAGTACCCGCGCCCACCGGGCGAGCGCGACGACGACATCTCGCCGTGGCCGGTGTGGCCGTGGGTGCTGCGGACCTACCCCGCGCACGAGGAGGCGGGGGAGCGCCGGTTCGCGGTCGCGGTCGAGGAGTTCGTGGGTTCGCCGTCCGGTGACGTTCGAGCGGTGCGGCTGCGGGAGGTCGTGGTGCGCAGGGACCCGGAGACGGGCGTCCGCGAGGTCACCACGGTCGGCGACGAGGTCGAGGAGCTGCCCGCGGACCTGGTGCTGCTGGCCATCGGCTTCGAGGGCGTGGAGCACCTGCCGTTGCTCGACGGCCTGGGCCTGTCGCTGACGCCACGCGGCACCGTGTCCTGCGGCCCGGACTGGCGGACCTCGAGCGAGGGTGTCTTCGTCTGCGGGGACGCGCACCGCGGCGCTTCCCTTGTCGTGTGGGCGATAGCGGAGGGCCGCTCGGTGGCGAACGCGGTCGACGCGTACCTGACTGGCCACTCGGACCTGCCCGCGCCGGTGCACCCGACCGCTCTACCGCTCGCGGTCGTCTGACCGGTCACCCGCGGGCCGCGTCGATGACCCACGCGGCCGCGGTGACCAGCCGCTGGCACAGCGCGGGGTCCACGGCCCCCTTCATGACGATGGCCTGCCCGTGCCCGAACCCGACGACCACCTCACAGGAAGCCGTGACCGGGGTGCCTTCGCGATCGCGGCTAAAGGTCGGCGAGTTGGTTCACGAGGTCGGCGGCCGACTCGAGGTCTGTCGACAGTGGACGGTCGGCGAGGTCGCGGTCCAGGACGGCGTCGGCGAGGTCGAAGGCCTCGCGGATCGGCAGGTCCATCAGGTCGGCCGGGCGCATTCGCAACGCCCGCACGGCCGCCACGAGCTCGCAGGCGAGCACCTGCCGGTACGCCTCGGCCGCCGAACCCGCCGACCGTGCCGCCTGCGTCGCGAAGGACGCGTGGTCCTCGACCCCGCGCGACACCACGGCCGTTCCGATGGTCACCGGCAGCGCCGCCTGCCGCAGCGCCGCGAGCGCGTCGTGCGCGACGTACTCCAGGATCATCACCCCGGAGCTGCCCGGCGGGCCGGACGCGAGGAACGCCGGCAGATCGGTGAAGGACGGCTCGACCAGGTCGCCCAGCCGGGACGCGGACAGCTCGGCCACGTGGTGCACCGTCGCCCGCGTCTGGTCGAGGGCGACCGCCACGTACGCGGTGTGGAAGTGGGCGTTGTGAAAGACGTCGCCGGCCGACAGCGACACCATCGGGTTCTCCGTCGCCGCGTTGATCTCGATGGTGAGGATCTCGGTCAGGTACGCGAGCGCGTCCAGGGCCGGTCCCTGCACCTGGGGGAACGCGCGTAGGCCGTACGGGTCCTGGATCCGCCGTCCCGCCCGCGGCGTGCCACGCATTCCCAGCAGCCGCCGCATTTCCGCCGCGCAGCGTACCTGGCCGGGATGCGGCCGCACCTCGTGCACCGCCGACGCGTACGCCTCCGGTGAGCCACCGAGGACCACAAAGGACAGTGCGGCCACGACATGGCTGGCGCGCAGCAGCCGGTCGAGCTCGCGGGCGGCCAGCACGGCGTCGGCGAGCGTGGCCGCGTTGCTGCTCATGAACGCGAGCGCGTCCGAGGTGTCGAACGGAACCGCCGGCAGGGATCCCGACGCCCACGCACGCTCACCGGACAGCGTCAGCGCCGTCTCCGCCAGCGCGGTCAGGTCACCGGTGCCGATCGCGCCCGTGCGGTGCACCAGCGGGACGGCGCCGGCCGTGAGCGCGGCGGCCAGCGCGTCGAGCAGCCGCGGGTGTGCGCCCGAGCCGCCCGCGGCCAGCTGGTTGAGCCGGATCAGCAGCATGGCCCGCACCTGCCGGTCCGGCGTCGGCTCGCCGGTCCCGCCCGCATGGCTGCGCAGCAGCCGCCGCCCGTGCTCCGGGCCGGCGTCCTCGTCGACGGTCAGGTCGCGGTTGGCGCCGACACCCGTCGTGCGCCCGTAGATCTCCCGCCGTGCGGCCAGCTCCGTCATGAGCGCCCACGCGGCCTCGGCCCGCCGCGCGGCCTCGGGCGAGACCCGCACGGTCACGTCGTGGTCGGCGATCAGCGCGACGTCCGCGCAGCGCAGCGACCTCCCGTCCACCACCAGCTGACGATCAGCCATCCGCGCTCCCGTTTCCGCTGCCTACCGTACTTCCGTGGGTAACTTTCCACGCGCTGCGTCGTTAACATGTCGCCACCTGTCCCCTGCGCGGACGGCCCTGACCGGGTCGTCCGGAAGGTAGGTATGTACATGAAAGGAATCCTGCGGTCCGCCGTCGCCGTGGCGGCGAGTGGGCTCGCGGTGGCGCTGTTCATCAGCCCGTCGGAGGCCGCGGCCCCCGAGCCGTCGGTGGCAGTGCACCAGATGGGCGCGACCACCGCGAAGTGGACCCCCGAGGCCATGCGCGACGCGATCCCGCTCGACCGGCTGCTGCCGAAGGTGGACGCGTCGAAGGTGACCCACGACGTCGAGCGCGGCGTGTCCAAGGTCGTGGAGCCGACCGGCCCGCTGCTGAACGAGCTGCTGCCCATGGCCTTCCCCGAGGGCGGCGGTGACTGGACCGGTGGCGGCGCGGTCGAGAAGACCGCGGGCCGAGTGTTCTTCACCCACCAGGGTCAGGATGCCTCGTGCAGCGGCAACGCGGTGACCAGCGGCAACAAGAGCGTCGTGCTGACCGCGGGCCACTGCGTGAAGCTGGAAGGCACCTGGCACACCGACTGGGTGTTCGTGCCCGCCTACAACAACGGCGACGCGCCGTTCGGCACGTGGACGGCGAAGTCCACGCTGACCACGCCCCAGTGGGAGGCCAGCGAGGACATCAACTTCGACGTCGGCGCCGCGGTGGTCGACCCGCTGAACGGGCAGAACCTCACCGATGTCGTCGGCGGTCAGGGCGTCGCGTTCAACCAGCCGCGGGGCCAGGACATGTACGCGTTCGGGTGGCCGGCGGCCGACCCGTACGACGGCACGCACATGATCTACTGCAGCGGCACCACGTTCGACGCGCTGATCAGCGACGGCATCGGCATGACGTGTGACATGACCGGCGGCTCGAGCGGCGGTCCCTGGTTCCAGGAGTTCGACGAGGGCACCGGCGCCGGGATCCAGAACTCGGTGAACAGCTACAAGATCAACTTCATTCCGACCTGGATGTTCGGGCCGTACTTCGGCTCCGACGCCCAGGGTGTGTACGACGCCGCGCAGGCCGGCTGAGTCCTGCGATCTCCGGTGGGTGGTGCCTCGCGGGGCGCCACCCACCGGCACATAGGCTGCCGGACGTGAGCAGGTTCCAGGGGTTCGGCGAGCACGCGGTCGACTTCTACGACGGGCTCGTCGCCGACAACTCCAAGTCGTACTGGACCGACAACAGGGCGGTCTACCAGTCCGACGTGCGCGAGCCGATGGAGGCGTTGCTCGCGGAGCTGTCGGACGAGTTCGCCACCGACTTCGGCCGGGCCACCGTCTTCCGGCCGTACCGCGACGTGCGGTTCGCCAAGGACAAGTCGCCCTACAAGACGCACTGTGGCGGTGTGATCGAGCCGGGCCGCGGCGCGGGCGCGTACTACGTCGAGCTGAGCCCGGACGGGATCCGCACCGGCGGCGGCTGCTTCCACCTGCACCCCGATCAGCTGGCGCGGTTCCGCACGGCGGTGGACGAGGAGATCCACGGCGCGGCGCTGGGCAAGATCCTCACGAAGCTCGAGAAGGCCGGCTGGGAGCTCAAGGGCGACCGGCTGGCCACCCGGCCGCGGGGTGTGCCGGCCGACCATCCGCGTCTGGACCTGCTGCGCTACCGCTCGGTGTACGCGGTGCGGACCTGGCCGCCGGACGACGTGCTGCACGAGCACGCCCTGCTCGACCGGGTGCGCAAGGCGTGGCGGGCACTGCGCCCGTTCAACGAGTGGGCCCGCGACCACGTCGGAATCAGCGAGCAAACACACCGTTAACGTTCTGGATCGATCATTGCGTTACTGCTCGGTACTTCGGGATCGTTCCAGCCATCAGGACTAGGCTGCGTGCCGTGAGTCGACGAGCGAAGATTGTATGCACTCTGGGGCCCGCGACTGCCACCCCGGAGAAGGTGCGCGACCTGGTCGCCGCCGGCATGGACGTCGCGAGGATGAACTTCAGCCACGGCAGCCAGAGCGACCACAAGCAGGTCTACGACTACGTGCGGGCCGCCTCTGACGAGTCCGGGCGCTCGGTCGGCATCCTGGCCGACCTGCAGGGACCGAAGATCCGCCTCGGCACGTTCGCCGGCGGGCCGGTCGAGTGGCGGGTCGGCGACACCGTGCGGATCAGCGTGGAGGATGTCGAGGGCACCCACGACCGCGTCTCCACCACGTACAAGGGGCTGGCCAAGGACGCGAAGGCGGGGGATCGGCTGCTGGTGGACGACGGCAACGTCGGCCTGACCGTGCGCGCGGTCGACGGGCCCGACGTGGTCTGCGAGGTCACCGAGGGCGGCACGGTCAGCAACAACAAGGGCATCTCGCTGCCCGGCATGGACGTGTCGGTGCCGGCGATGTCGGACAAGGACATCGAGGACCTGGAGTTCGCACTCCACCTCGGCGTGGACATCGTCGCGCTGTCGTTCGTGCGGTCGCCCGCGGATATCGACCTCGTGCACCAGGTGATGGACCGGGTCGGCAAGGGCCGGGTACCGGTGATCGCGAAGCTGGAGAAGCCCGAGGCGGTCTCGAACCTCGAGGCGATCGTGCTGGCCTTCGACGGCGTCATGGTGGCCCGCGGCGACCTGGGTGTGGAGCTGCCGCTCGAGCAGGTGCCGCTGGTGCAGAAGCGGACCATCCAGATCGCGCGGGAGAACGCGAAGCCGGTGATCGTGGCGACCCAGATGCTGGAGTCCATGATCAACAACTCCCGGCCGACCCGTGCCGAGACGTCCGACGTGGCCAACGCGGTGCTCGACGGCGCCGACGCCGTGATGCTGTCCGGCGAGACGAGCGTCGGCCGGTACCCCATCGAGACCGTGCGGACGATGAGCCGGATCGTCGAGGCAGTGGAGAGCGAGTCGACGGTCGTGCCGCCGTTGACCCACGTGCCGCGGACCAAGCGGGGCGTGCTGTCCTACGCGGCCCGCGACATCGGCGAGCGGCTCAACGCCAAGGCACTGGTCGCGTTCACGCAATCTGGCGACACGGTTCGGCGGTTGGCCCGACTGCACACCCACCTGCCGCTGCTGGCGTTCACGCCGGAGCCCGCGGTGCGCAGCCAGCTGGCACTGACCTGGGGCGTCGAGACGTTCATGGTGCCCAAGGTGGACTCGACCGACCTCATGGTCCGCCAGGTGGACCTGTCGATGCTGTCGATCGGGCGGTACCAGCCGGGTGATCTGGTGGTCGTGGTCGCCGGCTCCCCGCCGGGGACGGTCGGCTCGACCAACCTCATCCGCGTCCACCGCCTAGGAGAAGAAGACCACGCTTGAGGTTCCGCCTCCCAAACCGCACCTAAGGGGAACGGGACGCAACTCAGCCACAAGTACGTGCCGAACTGGACGGCACCCAGCTCAAGGCGACCACAAGAGTTAATTTCGGGGAGGCGGAACTGCTGGTGATTGTCATGACGGCGGCGGGGTAGGAGGATTCCTCACCTCTGCCCTGCGTCAACCTGGAGTCGCCGTGGAACCTCGTCGCTTACGAATGCTCACCCTGCTTGCCGGCTTGGTGCTGCTCATCGGCACGGTCGGGGCCGTGTCGCCGGTGTCACCGGTGGCCGCGCAAGATCGAGGCGAGCTGGGCGCCGACCTCGACGCGATCCTCGCCGACCCCGGGCTCGCGGGTGCGGACGTCGGGCTGGTGGTACGGACGCTGGACGGGGATACCGTCTACCAGCGCGGCAGCGATCGCCGCCAGCAGCCCGCGTCCAACGCCAAGCTCGCCTCCAGTGCCGCCGCGCTCGAGATCCTCGGACCCGACCACCGTTTCACCACGACCGTCGCGAGCCCGGCCCCGCTGCACGGCCCCGTCCTCGACGGCGACCTGTACCTCAAGGGCACCGGCGACCCGACCATGCTCGCCGCCGACTACGACGTGCTCGCCAAGCAGGTCGCCGAGGCGGGCATCACGAGCGTGCGCGGAAAGCTCGTCGCCGACGACACGTGGTTCGACGACACGCGCCTGGGTCTCGGCTGGGCTTGGGACGACGAGCCCTACTACTACAACGCGCAGATCTCGGCCCTGACCGCCGCACCCGACACCGACTACGACGCCGGCTCGATCATCATCCGGGTCGAGCCGGGAGCGGACGGCACGGCGAGGGTCACCACCGAACCGCAGACCGACTACGTCACGGTCCGCAACACCGCGACCACCGGCGCGCCCGGCTCCGACGACACGATCTCGGTCGACCGCCAGCACGGCTCGAACGTCTTCACCGTGACTGGCTCGATCCCGGCCGACGGCAGCGCCGACACGGAGTTCATGGCCGTGTGGGAGCCGACCGGCTACGCCGCCGCGCTCTTCCGCGACGCCTTGAGCGCGCACGGTGTCCGCGTCGTCGGCCCGACGATCCGCGGCGCGACCCCGGCCGACGCGACGGCGTACGCGAAGCGCGAGTCGATGCCACTGCGTGAGCTGATGGTGCCGTTCCTCAAGCTCAGCAACAACATGCACGCCGAGATCCTGACCAAGACCATGGGCCGGGCGACCGCGGGCGAGGGCAGCTGGGATGCCGGCGAGGCCGCGATCGCGGCCGTGCTGCCGACTCTCGGCGTGGACGGCCCTCTGTCGCTTGTGGACGGTTCGGGTCTGTCCAGGATGGACCAGATCGCGCCGGACCAGCTGGCCGCACTGCTCGGTGGCGCCGCCGGGCGGCCCTGGTTCGCCGAGTGGTACGAGGCGTTGCCGATCGCGGGTAAGGCCGACCGGCTGGTCGGCGGCACGCTGCGCAACCGGATGCGGGGCACACCCGCCGAGGGCCGGGTCCACGCCAAGACCGGCTCGCTGACCGGAGTGAGCGGCCTGTCGGGCTACGTCGACACCGCGGGCGGCGAGCGTCTGGTCTTCTCGATGGTCACGAACAACACGATCGACGTCGACGCGAAGGCGATCGAGGACGCGGTCGCCATCCGGCTCGCCGCCGAGGGCGGGACGGCCGACGTCGCGCGGGCGCCGCGCGCGCCGGCCGTCGACCCGGGAC